>DATMQC010000020.1:0-16268 GCA_035567275.1 Chthoniobacterales bacterium
CCGTAAATCGCAAATACGAAACCCTGGGCGAGCTTGCTGTTCCATTGGAAGACCTGAAAAATTTCAGGCAATTGGAGAGTCGATGTCCCGGACATCCCGAATATCGTTGGACCTCGGGAGTTGAGACAACGACGGGACCACTTGGCCAAGGAGTTGCAACGAGCGTCGGCGTTGCTCTGGCAAGTAAATGGCTGGCGGAGAAATACAACCGGCCGGACTTCAAGATGTTTGACTACGACGTTTATGCTTTGGCTGGTGATGGATGCATGATGGAGGGTATCAGCGGCGAAGCCGCCTCGCTTGCCGGCCACTTGGGGCTGTCCAATCTTTGTTGGATCTACGACAACAATCACATCACGATCGAGGGAAATACCAGTCTGGCTTTCTCCGAGGATGTCGCGGGTCGCTTTCTGGCGTATGGCTGGAATGTCCGGCGTGTGTCTAACGCCAACGATCTCGACCTTTTGCGCGAGGCTTTCGATCATTTCAAGAAGACCACCGACAGACCGACTTTCATCATAGTCGATAGCCATATAGCGTACGGTGCACCAACCAAGCAAGACACCAGCGCAGCGCATGGCGAACCGCTGGGCGAACAAGAGATTCGAGCGACAAAAAGACGTTACGAGTGGCCGGAGGACGCCAAATTTCTTGTTCCACCGGAGGTCCGGGAAGACTTCAAAGATAAGATTGGACAGCGGGGCGCGAAATTGCGCAGCGGTTGGATGAGGTTGTTTGCCGATTACCAGAAGGAGTTTCCGGAGCTGGCAGCACAAACTCTCGCAATTCAGCACCGTGAGCCGCCACAAGGCTGGGATGCGGAAATACCGACATTCGCGGCGGACGCGAAGGGGCTCGCGAGCCGCGACTCTTCCGGCAAAGTCCTAAACGCAATAGCAAAAAAGCATCCCTGGCTGATAGGAGGTTCTGCGGATCTTTCGCCTTCCACCAAGACGCGACTCACTTTCGAAGGTGCTGGAGAGATTAGTGCCGAGTCACTTGGGGGGAGGAATATTCATTTCGGGGTTCGCGAGCATGCAATGGGAGCAATCCTGAACGGATTGGCGTTGGCTAAGCTCAGAGCTTTTGGCTCCGGGTTTCTGATCTTCAGCGACTATGGAAGAGGCTCGTTGCGGCTCTCGGCAATCATGGAAATTCCGGTGATTTACATCTTTACTCACGACTCGATTGGTGTTGGAGAAGATGGTCCCACCCATCAGCCGGTAGAGCAATTACCATCCCTGCGGGCGATTCCGGGTTTGGTCGATATTCGTCCGTGTGACGCAAACGAAGTGGTAGAGGCATGGCGTGCCATCATGGAAATAAAACATGAGCCGGTTGCCCTGATCCTGAGTCGCCAGGCGCTGCCTACGTTGGACCGTTCAAAGGTCGCTCCGGCTTCTGGCCTCCGTAAGGGCGGTTACATCCTTTCGGACGCATCCGACGGAAAACCTGACGTCATCCTGATCAGCTCCGGAAGCGAAGTTTCGCTGTGCATCGGTGCGCAGGAAGAGCTTAAAAAACAGGGCGTAGAAGCGCGAGTAGTCAGTATGCCCTCGTGGAAGCTCTTTGAAGACCAGGAGGAGAACTATCGTGATTCAGTACTTCCTCCGCAAATTAAAGCGCGGGTTTCGGTCGAACAATCCGCTCGATTCGGTTGGGAACGCTATGTTGGAATCGACGGCGCGCGCATTGGCATGAGGACGTTTGGAGAATCGGCGCCTCTGCAGAAGCTAGTGAAGAAATTTGGCTTCACGGTCGACGCTGTCGTTTCCGCTGCCAAAGAGCTAGCGAACCGCGCAAAACGATAGCGAAGCCCTGGGCGTTCTCGCCGATGTTCGTTTTCATGAGCCGGACGGCCTGCGTGCCGTCCGACTAATCACTTCCGACCCACAACAAGGAGAAAGATGGGACGGCACGGAGTCCGTCCCTCCCTGGAAGCAGCTTGCGACCGGGAGGGTTCAGAAATGCCGGCGGAGCCAATCAATAACGGAAGGTCGTCTATGAATTCTGTGATTTGTTGCAGGACTCGATTTGGAAGCCGTTGAATGAGAGGTGGCTTCGGTGTTGCCAGCCAGTTTTTTCGGCGTGGCCACAGGCAGGAAATCGCTCGTCGACCAGATCCAGACACGTCCCTCGTCTCCCGCGGCAGCGATCCATTTTCCGTCAGGCGACCAGGCGACCGACCACACCGGTTTTTCCGACTTCAAGAGCAGAACCCGCATCTTCGCCTTGGGATATTCCACGCAGTAGACCTGTCCGTCCTCCCCTGATGACGCTAGCCAGTCCCCCCTGGGCGACCACGCCACGTGTCTCGCTCCGCCGACACCGGCAGGATGCAACTGAAGCCCGAACACCCGGTCCGCACTATCAGCTGAACGCACGATAATCCGTCCGTCCTGGTGCGCCGTAGCTAACCATTTGCCCGTTGGCGAGTAGCGCACGCCGTTGACTTCATCCAGTCCATACCCAAACGGCGGTTTGTAACCAGGCAAAACATCCCGGCGGCGCCAGCGCAGTTCCCCCGATTGCTCATCGAACAAAAGAAGCCTGCAGCCGTCCTGGCCTGTTGTCACCGCAAAGAAACGCCCTCTCGGCGACCAGTCTATTCCAAGTCCGCCACCATCGAGTTGGATCGACGCCCGGAGATAGCCCCGAACATCCCATTCTTTCGCCAGACCGGTGGAGTCGACCGCCATGATCGAAGCGCCATCGGGATTCCACGCCAGATCCAGAATCCAGGCGCCCTGAAAAAGCTTCCGCTGAAGGGTGTCACCGCTCCAGATCTGCAGGGTGCCATCTTTTCCACCCGACGCCAGGAGGGTTCCATCGGGCGACCAGGCGAGGCCCCAGACTTCTTCCTGTCCGGTATCCAAACTGCGGTCAACTGCAAATCCTGGAGCACGCAGGACTCTGATTTTTCCCATACCGCCTACAGCCAGGAGTTGGCTATCCGGAGACCACGACAGGCTGTAAAGGCCAAGATCAATTTTGAACGCCCAGCTGGGCTCGGGCGGATTGGGCTCGGTGGCAGGCTCCTGCCCGGGAGACATTGCAGCTAAGCCGAAAACAAGCCACACAACCGTGAGTTTCCCTGCCATCACTTCTTTGCATAACCGGGAAGGCTAGATTTCGTATTCCGCACTGTCTAATTGTAACCTCGGCGTCAGATAATCCAAGATTCGACCGACCGAATCCCGCACTGATTCTCGGTCGGTATGAATAGTAATCTCTGGATCCTCCGGACTCTCATAAGGTGCATCTATCCCGGTGAAATTCTTTATCTCACCCGATCGAGCGCGTTTGTAAAGTTTCTTTGGGTCACGCTGTTCGCAAACCTGCAGGGGCGCAGCGACGTACACCTCGACGAATTCCACATCGGCGCTGAGGATGATTTCTCGCGCGCGCAAGCGATCCAGGCGATATGGCGAGATGAAAGATGTAATGACAATCAGGCCGGAATCGGCCATCAATTTGGCGATTTCAGCTACGCGCCTGATGTTTTCAACCCTGTCCTCCGGCGAAAATCCAAGGTTGGAATTCAGTCCATGGCGCACATTGTCTCCATCCAAAACGTAAACCTGCATGTGACGATGAAACAGGTTTGTCTCGAGCGAGCGCGCCAGCGTCGATTTACCGGAGCCTGACAAACCGGTAAGCCAGACAACCATACCACGATGTCCATTTCGCTCCGTGCGAGTGCGATAGTCGATCTCGCCTTCGGACCAAAAGATGTTGGTGCTCTGGATTGGACTCCGCTCGACGTAAGTGCCGCCAAAAATGATGCCTCCTCCTGCGACATCTCGCTCGTCAACAATCACGAAGCGACCGCTCGTAGCCACCTTCTCATGATTGTCCATAACGAGCGGTGAACGCGCCTGGATCGTAACCTCAGCGACTTCATTCTTAACCACCGAAAGCCTTAGGCCGGTTGACGCGTCCAGCGATGTCGCGTCGATCACTCGATCCACCGATGCTAATTGGCATTCGACCTCCTGCGTCAGCAATTTCACCTTGTAGCGCTTGCCAATTGCCAGCGGCCTGTCTCCCATCCAGAAAACTCGCGCCCGGAAACGATTCGTCTCGATCGGCGTTTCATAATCAAGAGATCCGATATGGCCCCGTTCGACAAAAATCGCCTCAGTCAAGGTAATTCCTATCGATTCACCCGCCAGCGCCTCGTCTCTTTGCAGCGAATTCCACCTTTCAATCGAGGCGACGCTCGCGCTCTTGTTATTCGGTGAAAAAATGATGCAGTCGCCGACTTTCACGGTCCCCGACTCGACCCTTCCAGCCACAATTCTGCGCTCGTCAAACCGATAAACATCCTGCACCGCAAACCGAAGCGGACCGTTTTCTTCTGAGCTCGGAGCAGGCAGTTCGTCGAGTGCCTGCATAATTGTCTGCCCCGAATACCAGTCAGCAACGCCGGCAATCGGCCTTATGAGATTCAGTCCTTCTCGCGCTGCGATCGGAATGAACTTCAACGGACGGATTCCGAGCCTTCCAAGAAAATCGCGATATTCGGATTCAATCTGCTCAAAGACAGACTCCGAATAGTTCACCAAGTCCATCTTGTTGACCAGAACAATCACCTGATCCACGCCGAGCATGCTCAAAAGATACGCATGCCGCTTACTCTGCTCCTGAATCCCTTCGTTGGCCGCAATCAGGAGCAAAGCCGCGTCGGCACTCGCGGCGCCTGTCACCATGTTCTTCAGAAACTCCTTGTGACCCGGCGCATCGATCACTACGTAGGGTCGCTTCTCCGAGCGAAACCAGATTTGCGAAACATCAATGGTGATATTCTGATCCCGTTCGGTCTGGAGGGCGTCCATCAAAAACGCCCACTCAAACGGCATCCCACGACGTTGGCAAACGGCCTGAATGTTTTCAAACTTACCCTCAGGAAGTGATCCGGTTTCATATAAAAGCCGGCCTACCAAAGTCGATTTCCCATGGTCGACATGGCCGACAATGACGATCCGCAAAGGGACCGTCTCTGTTTGAACAGCTTGGCTTTGCTCTTTGGATTCCAGGTCTTGAATGATCGAATCACTCACAAAGTCCTCGCTCAATCCAGTGAATTGACGTTCCAGGGCAGGCATGGCAAATGGGAGATTCAAGAATGCAGCAATTGATAATTAGATCCGCGCCGGGCCCGGATACCAATCCGCGATGGATCACATGTATCCGCTTGCCCGTAAACGCTCAAATGCGTCCTCGGCCTCTTGGTCCTGAGCGCGCGTGCTCCGCTCAGCGACATTCGTATATCGTAGTTCCTCGATGATTTCAGGTACGCTGCCGGCGTTCGATTTGATTGGCCTCGTGCATGGAGCGCACCCCAGACTCCGGTAACGCATTCCATCCCTGGCGAAATACAAATTTACGATCGGGATCCCCTCACGATCGATGTACTCCCAAACATTTACCTCGGTCCAATGCAAAAGCGGATGCACGCGGATGTGAGTGCCTGCATCGAAATCCGTCTTAAATTGGTCCCAGAGCTCTGGTGGTTGGTCCTTAAAATCCCATTCAAAATTTTTGTTTCGCGGCGAGAAATAACGCTCTTTGGCGCGCGTTCCTTCTTCGTCGCGGCGAATTCCGACGATAACCGCCTGATAGTTCTTTTCCTCAATGATTGCCTGAAGTGCGTCTTTCTTGAGCAGACTGCAACACTCGACGCGGGTAATCCGGCCGTTGGGAAAAGTCTCCGCCCGATCTAAAACGGCCTTGTTCTGCCCGACGATCAGGTTGATACCCCATTCCTTTGCCAGACGATCCCTGAAGGCTATCATCTCAGGAATCTTGTAGCTGGTGTCGACATGCACACAAGGAATCGGGATGTGACCGAAAAATGCCTTTCGCAGGAGCCAAAGCATCACAGAAGAGTCTTTTCCAATGCTCCAAAGCATCGCCAATCGCTTGAACTTCCGGAAAGCCTCTCGCAATAGGTAGATGCTTTGATTCTCCAGCGCGTCGAGATGCGCATACTTCGATTCCATCGCTTAAATATTCTCCCCCAAAAACGTGTGGATGCCGCATTCCACTTTGTCAAACCCGGTCCATCTTCCGGCTCGGTCGTCCTGGCCTTCAAACACGGCGGTTGTGCATGGAAAGCAACCAATGCTGCGAAAGCCGCGATCCGCCAGGGGATTGTAAGGTATTTTGTGGAGCCGAAGATAATCCCAGACCTGGTCACGCGACCAGTTTGCGAGCGGATTTATCTTGAGAATGTTTCTTCCTCGCAACCGGTCAAATTCATAGAGCTCAAGAACTTGCGTTCGCGCTCTTCCCGTTGACTGGTCCCGACGCAACCCGGTAACCCATGCATCAATGGAACCCAGCTTTTTCTGGAGCGGTTCTACCTTACGGATGGTGCAACAGAGATTCGGGTTAACTTTCCACAGTTCAGGTGCAATCTCCCGTGCCTGCGCTTCGACGGTCAGTTCGGGAACGAGGGATTCGATCGTTATGCCAAAGAATTTCTCCAAACGCTTTTTGAGTTCCAGGGTTTCCTGGAAAAGCAGACCGGTATCAATCGTAAAGACCGGCAACGCAATTCCTGCGGACACAGCATGATGAATTGTCACAAGTCCTGCGCCCTGAAAACTCGTTCCGATAGCCGCGCGAGTGCCGAACTGCTCAAAGGCCCACCGTAAAACCTCCGTAGGCGCAGCATTCTCAAACTCAGCGGAGAGAGCGCGTACTTCGGATGAACTGGCTGCCAGGCCCTGGAGCATTTAAACTACTTCTCTATATACAAATAGAGAATTATCAAGGGCGAATCTATTCCACTTTTGGCCCAGCTATCGCCTAACGCGCATCGAGCCTGGAAATTTCACGAGCGCTTTGGCTAACGCCGCGTTAGGAAATTTCCAAGCTAAAGCCCTCCATAAAATCGGTCAGATGCTCAAACTCTTGACAGCGGCGACCACGCGCTCCGCAGTCATTCCAAGCTCCGACATCACTTTGCCTCCGGGAGCACTCATGCCGAAACGGTCGATCCCGATGATTTTGCCGTCGAGGCCGACAAAACGGGACCAGAGGATGGTTGCGCCTGCTTCAATCGCAACTCGCTTCCGGCAGGAAGGAGGTAACACTTCGTCCTGGTAATTTTGCTCCTGGCGCAGGAAACGCTCAGTGCAAGGCATCGAAACCACGCGAATGCCGTCGCTAAGCTGTTTTGCGGCGTTGATCGCATGTTGAAGTTCACTTCCCGTCGCCAAAATAATCACCTTCAATGCTCCGGTTTCCTTAATCGCCACATACGCTCCCTTTGCAACCCCGTCGCGACGCAGGTCAATCGGAATATCATTCTGGATAGGAATCGCCTGCCGCGTCAAAGCTATCAGCGTCGGACCATCCGTCCGCGACACCGCTGCGACAAATGCGCCCGCCGTCTCTTCTGGATCTCCCGGCCGGATGACATCCAGGTTGGGAATGACACGCAAGCCGCTTACCGTTTCAACCGGTTGATGCGTCGGACCATCCTCCCCCACTCCAACCGAATCGTGAGTAAAGATATAGATCACCGGCAGGCGCGCCAGCGAGGCAAGGCGAATCGAGGGTCTGCAATAATCGGCGAAGACCAGGAAAGTTGCGCCGGACGGGCGAAAAATTCCATGGTACGCGACGCCGTTCAACATTGCGCACATGGCATGTTCACGGATGCCGAATCGAATGTTGCGCCCTGCACGATTCGACGCGTCAAAATCCTTGTCTTTGTTGATGTAGTTCAGCGTTGACCCGTACAAGTCGGCACTTCCGCCAATCAGCAGGGGAAGAGCATCCGCAATCGGTTGCAATACGTCACTGCCCGCTTTTCGCGTCGCGATCTTGCTGTCCTTGGGGAAAGCCGGAATCCGCGACAAGAGGTCTTTCGGAATCTCATGGCGCACACCCTGCTCCAGCAACTCGGCAAGTTCCGGATTCGCGCTCTTCCATGCGCCGAATTTATCCTGCCAGTCCAGGTAGCGCCTCTTCAGTTCCTGCTTGTGGTTGGCGAAATATTCGCGTGTTTCTTTCGAAACATAAAATTTCTCGTCGGGGAGACCGAGCGCTTTGCGAGCAGCATCCACGAACTTTACTCCGGCTTCCCCGTGTGCCTTGTTTGTACCCGCGACTTCCGGGATGCCTTTGCCAATTAGAGTCCGGGAAACGATAAACTGTGGCTTGCCGCTGCTCGAGTTCCTGGCCCGTTCAAAAACTTCGAGGAAAGCCTCCATGTTATGGCCATCAACCGTGTGCACCTCGAACTCGTAGGCTTCGAAACGCAAAGCAGTGTTTTCGCTCTGCGTCTTTATGGCCATAGCGTCGAGAGTGACATCATTCGAATCATAAATGAGAATGAGGTTGTCCAGCTTCTGGTGACCAGCAAAAGATGCTGCCTCGGCTGAAATCCCTTCCTGCAGGCAACCATCTCCCGCAAGGCAGATGATTTTGTGATCAAAGATCACGTGCTCCCCTGTGTTGAACCGCGCCTCGGCCATCTTGGCGGCAACGGCCATTCCGACGGCATTTCCGACTCCTTGTCCGAGAGGACCGGTCGTAGCTTCGACTCCGGGCGTCTCACGAAACTCCGGATGCCCGGGTGTCTTGCTGTGCAATTGGCGGAAATTCTTCAATTCTTCCAGAGGGAGATCGTATCCCGCCAGATGCAGCCAACTGTACAGGAACATACTGCCATGGCCGGCCGAGAGTACAAAACGATCACGATTGATCCACGCCGGATCCTCCGGATAATATCGGAGAGCATGTCCAAAGAGAACGGCTCCAACCTCAGCCGAACCAAGTGGAAGGCCGATATGGCCCGAGGCAGCCGCTTGAACCGCATCCATAGCGAGACCGCGAGCCTCGGTGGCGGCCCGAGAGAGAATTTCAGTGTTTAATGCCATAGAATGTTTCTTTGATAGATGATCTGCTACACAATATGCAAACGCCAAGTCGAAGTGACGGCCAGTAAGGCGAAATCGAGACCTGTAAGTTTTCTCTAGCGAGCACTCAGGTATCAGCGTAAGTATTCGCCCCTTTTTCTTAAAATGCCATGAACCAGCCCATACTCCGGATAGGATTGCCCTCGGGAAGCCTGCAAGAGTCGACTCTCGATTTGTTTGCCAAGGCGGGCTACCAGATCACCGGCTCAAAGAGATCTTACAAGCCTGCGATCGATGATCCGGAACTGGAAGTGCGGCTCCTCCGGGCGCAGGAGATCAGCCGGTACGTAGAGCACGGGTACCTCGATTGTGGAATTACCGGAAAAGATTGGATTGAAGAAAATAATTCCAATGTCGAGTTGATCGAGAAACTGCAGTACAGCAAGGCAACCTCCAGTCCGACTCGTTGGGTCGTTGTCGTCACTCAAAATTCCCCGATTCAGACGATCAACGACCTGCACGGGAAGCGAATCGCTACCGAAGCTGTTGGATTGACAACGCGGTTTCTCGAATCCCGGGGAGTAAAGGCTCACGTTGAATTTAGCTGGGGCTCGACCGAGGTGAAGGTTCCGGACCTCGTCGACGCAATTGTAGAAATCACCGAGACCGGGACATCGCTCGCAGCCAACAATCTGCGAATTGTGGAGGTAGTAACCGAATCCTATCCGCAGATCATCGGCAATCATGCTTCGATGCAGGACAGTTGGAAGAGGAGCAAACTTGATCGGCTTGTTTTGTTGCTTCTCGGCGCGCTGAACGCACGCAACAAGGTGGGGTTGAAAATGAATCTTGCCGAATCAGAACTTCCCAGACTGTTGCAGCGGCTCCCATCGCTACGAAATCCGACGGTCTCGCCTTTGGCTCAGCCGGGCTGGGTCGCAATCGAAACCGTGATTGACGAAAAAGTAGTCAGGGAAATCATCCCGGAACTGAAAGATTTGGGAGCCGAAGGGATTATTGAGTATCCGTTGAACAAAGTCGTTTATTAGTATCAATTCATCACCGGCAGCTGGTCCGGGGAGTACTTAACCAGCACTGATCGAATTAATCTATGGGCTCACTGAAGAAGAGAAGAAAAGCGAAGATTGCAAAGCACAAACGTCGCAAGCGCATGAGGGAAAACCGTCACAAGAAGCGTTTGCGATACAAGTCCTGAGTTCTAAGTTAACTACATGAGTGTCTGGAGGTCGGCACGCCTACTGCTGCAAATCGTAGTGTGCGCCGGGGCGTCACTGGGCGTTTTTCTGTTCGCAGAGGAGGCCGGCCTGGCTTCCCCTGCCCGTCTTGCATCCGGAGCGACTCCTGCGCCCAGGTACCAAAGTCCGGAGGATACCTTCTATTCTGATATCCGTCCGGCGACTGCGGAACAGCAACTTCCAAACGAGCTTGAGAAGAAAGCTGAAGCTCAGGCTTCTTATATGCAAGGCCTCCTTCTTGAGGAGCAGGGGGATTATGAAGATGCGCTTGTTGCCTATACTCGGGCTCTTCAGCTCGATCCAGGCGGTAACCCCCAGTTGGCTGTGCGAATAGCGCACGACTTTGCAAAGCGCGGCGACGTTGCAAGTGGGATCGATGTTCTCAAGGATTTGGCAAAGGTTCGCCCAAATGAAGCTTCAGCCTATTTGAATTTGGCTTACCTTTACTTCAAGCAGCTCAAAAAGCCGGAACTAGCCGTCAAATACGCTGAGCAAGCTGTCTTAGCCGATCCAAAGAACGTCGTCGGCCACGAGACGTTGTTCGAGGTATACATGGCGCTCAAGCGAAAAAAGGAGGCCCAGGGAGTTCTGCTGAAGGCCCGAAAATTGGATAGCAAAGACCCCAATTTCTGGACAAGCCTGGCCGATCTTTCGATTCAACTTTACAGTAACGGCCAAAGCAACTTTCCGGCGTCAAAGTTCGGTGAGCTTGATCCGCTGCTGAAAAAAGCAGTGGGTTTGGCCGGCGACGATGGAGCGATCTACGCGAAGGTCGCAGATGACTATGTCCTCATCGATCAGGTAGCGAACGCCATACCACTTTATCTGCGCGCTCTGGAGTTGAATAAAGATAATGCAGACGTCCGCTATAAACTGGCGCAAAGCCTGCTGAAGACCGGTCAACGCGACGAGGCAATCCGGAATCTGGAGGAAATGCTGAAGACCAATCCTCTAAAATTTGAGATCTACGAATTTCTGGCCCGTCTCTACGAAGAAGGTGGAAACAAAAAGCGCGCTCTTGCCAATTACCAGCAGGCGCTTCTTCTTGCGCCAAATCAGCCGGAAGACTATCTGCACACGGCCGAGATTCAGCTCGAATTGAAACAATACGATGACGCGATCAACACTCTGGTCGAGGCGCGAAAAAGATTCGACATTCCACAGATGACGTACAGCCTGGCGATAGCGCTTTCGACAGCCAAGAGATTTTCCGACGCCTTACCCATTTTCGAGGCCGCTTTGCAGGAGGCGGTGGCCTCGCAGGAAGAGTTGATCGACGCAAATTTCTACTTCAATTACGGTGCGACTGCAGAACAGGCGGGCTTCGTTGACAAGGCCGCCAGCCTTCTCAAGAAATCGATAGAGCTGGAACCATCAAAGGCCGCCCGTGCGTATAACTACCTGGGCTACATGTGGGTCGATCGCAATATCAATCTTGATGAAGCAGGCACATTGATAAAAAAGGCGCTTGAGATGGAGCCCGAGAATGGAGCGTACTGTGACAGTCTGGGGTGGTTCTATTTCAAGAAAGGCGACTTCGGGCATGCACTCACCGAGTTAATGCATGCCGCTGAAATAATAGCTCCTCCGGATCCGGTTGTATTCGAACATATAGGCGACACCCATCGGGCGCTCGGCAATATTCCGCAGGCGCTTGCCTATTGGCAGAAGGCTTTAAATTTGGATCCACAAAACCAGGGTATCGCGTCCAAAATCGAGCAATCCAGGGCGCACTTGACTTCGAATCCAACCAACTCTCCTCCGGTCGTTGTTTTGCCAGACCCATCTAGTACACCAAGTCCGTGACTGGCTTTAACCGGGTAACGGATAATGAGACGTCAAACGCTTGACCTCAAGGCGAACTTCAGCCAAAACCGCCGGGTCGCCGGCTGATGCAAGGGCTTTGTCCATGAGGTCGGCGATCTCCATCATTTCCTCTTCCTTCATGCCACGCGTTGTGACCGCGGGTGTTCCGACCCGAATACCCCCACCCTTGAAAACCCCCTCCGTATCAAACGGAATAGAGTTCTTGTTTACGGTAATGCCGGCCTGATCGAGAATCTCCTGCGCCTGCTTGCCGTTCATGCCTTTTGGCCGAAGATCAACCAGCATCAGATGGTTGTCCGTCCCGCCGGAGACAAGTCGATATCCCTTCATATGGAGGCTGGCAGCCAACGACTTGGCGTTCAGAGTAATCTGTCTCTGATAAGCTTTGAACTCCGGCTGCGAAGCCTCATGAAAGCAGACCGCTTTCGCCGCGATCACGTGCATAAGGGGCCCGCCCTGGATGCCGGGAAATATCAATGCATCAATCAATTTCGCGAGGTCAGACCTGCACATTACGATCCCGCCACGCGGACCGCGCAGGCTCTTGTGAGTCGTGCTGGTAACGAAATCCGCTATCCCTACGGGGCTTGGATGCAAGCCCGCCACTATCAATCCAGCAATGTGAGCAATATCCACAAACAGGTAAGCGTCAACCGAGTCGGCAATTTCGCGCATCTTCTGGAAATCGATAATGCGCGGATACGCGGAAGCACCCGCCGTGATCATTTTCGGTTTATGCTCCTCGGCCAATTGCGCCAGATGCTGGTAGTCAATCTGCTCAGTTTTTGGATCGACGCCGTAGTGAATCACTTCATAGAAACGGCCTGAAAAATTGGCTTTGTTCCCGTGTGTCAAATGTCCGCCATGTGAAAGATCCATTGTCAGGATCCGGTCCTGCGGCTGCAACACGCTGAAATATACGGCCATGTTCGCCTGGCTCCCGCTATGCGGCTGAACGTTCACGTGCTCCGCTCCGAAGAGTTCCTTGGCCCGATCAATCGCTAGCTGCTCAACGACGTCAACATATTCGCATCCGCCATACCATCTTCGCCCCGGATATCCTTCCGCATATTTGTTCGTCAGAACCGAACCCTGAGCCTCCATGACTGCTCGGCTCGCGAAATTTTCCGACGCTATCAATTCGATATTTTCGAACTGGCGTTTTCGCTCGTTTTCTATCGCCTGAAAAACGGCAGGATCCACCTGCTTAAGGGTAAAGTTTCCCGGATGGTTCATTGTTGAGGGATCACTTCTGTCGTTCACATCTAAGACTCCGCTATCAATAAATCGTAAAATCCCAGGGAGCGCTCTCCTGATGATATCCCGCGTAACCTGGTACGCTTCGAGGCTCATGCCAATCGGATCAGAGACGTCCAGAGACGAAGGGTTATCTTCAAACTCGCGCAGCAAAAAGGCCTTCTCTGTAACGTCCGGAAACAGGTACTGAATGGATTCTAAATGGCTCCGGGTCATTGCCATGATGCAGGTAGCTGCCCGGATCGACTCCGCAGAGAGTGGTTTGCTTCTATAGCCGGAGATATCGATTCCAAGATCGGCCAGAACCTCAACCGCATGTGCGCTCGGCGCTTGCCCCGCAAACGCGCTAAGCCCGGCCGAACGAACTCGAATGTCGGCACGCCCCGCAACCATCTCGCGAAACAATCCCTCCGCCATCGGGCTTCGACAAATGTTCCCCGTGCAAACAAACAGAATATTTTTGACTCCGCCCAAAGCACGCAAAGGTGGCACGCTCAAGGAGGCAGTTCAAGTGACTCGATTCCGTTTGCCAGCGGGCTTCGCTCGAAGCGGACGGTGCCTGCGCATTTTAAAACGCAAACCCTACGGGGCCATGGTTGAGGCTGCCCTTGCGCAGTACTTGCTTGACCGTTATGGTCAAGATCGTCGCGCACCACCCCAGATTTGAAGTTCCGGCGAGCAGTTGCAGTGCTGTAACACGTTTTCGGGTCTTGAGAGGTTCAAGATCGCGCGCTAGCATGGCCTGAACTGAGCGTTTCCGGATCGACGACCTTGCGGATTTTCCAACCAAGTCCTAATAATCGGGTAGACGGCCTGAGCAAACAATCGAACTAATGAACCCACAGGAATCTGACGACGATAAAATAAAACGTCAGACAGCCGCAGCCGCACCGGTTTCCGACGACGAGGACCAGGAAGATGAGGAGCAGAGGGCACCCAAACGAGCCCGGACCATCCTGCTGGCCGTTGGCGTCGGCCTGGTCGCTACGGTATGCATGGTGATTTTTCTGATTTCCGACCGCCTGAACACGTTCGAAGGGGCGGATCAAATCACCGAATTGCTCGATACCGCTAATAATCTCACCGGGGACGAATTCGAGCCGGTCGCTACAAACGCCGGCGATCTGGAGGATTGGTTTTTCCTCAAACACGGATTGGAACATTACGCAGTTCCCAAACAGTTTGCCGGCGTGAAAACGCTTGGATGTCGCGTTTTTAAGTTCAATGGCGCAACCGTCGCCCAGATTATGGCTGTCGCCGACCGAGAGATCCTGCTCTACATGTTCCCCTCGGATGATTTAGGCATCAAAGTCCGGAACGGCAAATGGCAGACCGTTGAAGGCGACTCCTGGGTCGGGGCGGTCACCGGAATGAATGAAACCTGTTTTCTGGTCGCGTTCAAGGGTAGCAAAAGCGAGATGGAACAGTTCCTTGCTAAAAAAGGAGTGTGAATCCGCTTTCGATTGGGTTCTGCTTGGACTTAATGCCAGGAAATCCTATATTGGTGGAAGTGTATGGTCGAGGTAGTAGCTATCTTCGCCTTGCTTGGATGGCTCTTACTCACGTTGCTGGAATGGCTCCAATCCTTGAGCGTTTTTCCCGCGATCGTCATGGGGTTTGTCATTTGTCCGATTCTTGGGGTACGCGACTATTACTTTGTGATTCAGACCTGGCGGCTGAGCGGAATGGTTGCTAACCGCGAACCTGTTCCGCCGGAACGCTTCTATTGGTCAATTCAACTACCCCGCTTGCGGCGCAGAATCTACTTTTTTGCACTTTGTTCGGTGTTGGCCTGGGTTAATGCGGCGACTCTCCCGGCTTCATTGGACGCAACGGTTCCGTCCCTTATAGGATGGCTGAATGCAGCAGTCGGAATCCTCGCGGTAAGCCGCACAGCGAGCACCACGATTCTGTTCTTCAACGTCTCCCAATGGTTTGATGCCATGCGCCCAAACGTAGTGGGTATTCTCCGGCGCGCGATGTACAGACTATCTGACAACTACGAATATCTCGGTCAGAAAAAACAAGATCCGGAAAAAGAACAAGTCTACTAAATCATCGACAAGCCGGCCATTTGCGATATCTTGCCGATGTCGGTTTTTTCGCAAGGGTGGCTGAGCTGGTCAAAAGCACCTGACTCGAAACCGAGCGTCTCTCCCTCGTAAACCCTCCTCTCCCTAAGGAATCAGTAAACTCCTTGATGAATCCGATAGCCGGCGCGTTTTCCTTAAAAACATTTCCACATGATCACAAAGACATGCTCAGGTTGCGGGTGTACTCTCGGACTCTCTGAGTTTCGTCAGTCCAAAGTAAACAAGGACGGATACGAAGGACGTTGCCGAGATTGTCAGCGCAAGCGCCAAGAGGCCTACTGCCTGAAGCACCGGGAACGGCGCCTGCCTGCGGTCAGATCACTCGGGCACTATGGCGGACCATACCGATGATTCCGATCGCCTGTCTCACTGCCGCTGACCGTGGACGTTGGGTCATTTACAACGCCGTGCCGGGTCATATTGAGCGCGGCCGGATCAAGAGTTGGACCGATCAATTTATTTACGTGGTCTTCCGCTGTCCCGATGACCAATGGGATCGGTTCGAGGATTATACGGCGGCGCCGACCCGCCCGGAGGATCTTGAATTTTTCTCGAATCACGGAGGGGAGGCATGAATGCAAAACTTTTTCCTTCGCTTGGGTCCTTCCGGCGGTCATCGAGTGCGGGCTCAGAGAGTCCCAAGAAGCCGTGTCTTTTGCAAAGAGCCGCTTGTCTTCGCGCTGTCTCTCGCTACGCTTCGCTAATCCACTGCCGTTATTTTGACCAAGTAAGGGCGGTGCGGAGCCGAGAAGCCTTGTTTACTGCCCTAACCAAAGGGCAGTGAAGTTTTGGAACATGACTTAGAGAATGTTATAGCCAAGACAGTGAATCAGCTCTGGTAAATGATCTGCTGGCAATAAGGAAGGGTGGCAGAGTGGTTGAATGTACCTGACTCGAAATCAGGCGTCCCGCTTGCGGGACCGTGGGTTCGAATCCCACCCCTTCCGCCACAGAATCAA
>DATMQC010000021.1:0-4780 GCA_035567275.1 Chthoniobacterales bacterium
CCCAACTCGTCCCGGATCTGCGCTTCCGGCAGTTCTGTCGGTGATTTGAGAAGCAGGAAATCACCGCCTGTGAAATCGATGTTGAACATGTTCCCGCCCCGCACCCCAAAAGCTCCGATCGAGGCCGCCAGCAACACCAGCGACCCGATGAGCGCGGGTCTCCATTTGCCGAGAAAATCGAAGCTCTGCGATTTGATCAGATGCAGCATCGATATGCGCTTGATCAGGTTGAGCTTGACCGCCCAGCTGAAGATGTTGCGGGTTACGAGCAACGCGGAGAACATCGACGCGATGATGCCTATCGTTAGCGTAATGGCGAAGCCCTTAACGGGTCCGGACCCGAGCCAGAAGAGGATCGCGACCTTAAGCAAAGTCGTGAGATTCGAGTCAACGATGGCACTAAACGCTTTCTTGTAAGCCGTCTCGATAGCGGGCTTGAGGCTTTTACCCCGCTCGAGTTCTTCCCTCAGTCGTTCATATATAAGAACGTTCGCATCGATGGCCATCCCGATTGTGAGAATTATTCCCGCGATGCCTGGAAGAGTCAGCACAAAGCCGAAAAGCGACATCGCTCCGAATAGCAGAATGCCGTTTACGGCCAATCCTATAAAAGCTACAAATCCCGCCGCACGATAGTAGATCAACACAAAAATCAGGGTGGCGGCCAGCCCTGCCAGCCCCGCTGCGATCCCTCGGAAGATCGAGTCCTGGCCCAAGGTCGCCGACACGGTTCGGGTCTCATCGATGGCAACCGGCGTTTGCAGCGGATTCTCCATCACGCTCGCAAGATTCTTGGCTTCTTCAGCCGTGAAATTCCCCGTGATCGAAGCTTGCCCGTTTGGAATCTCGCTTTGAATGGTCGGAGCGGAAACCACCTCGTTATCAAGGACGATTGCGAGCCGGTTGTTAATGTTGTCGCGAGTTACCCTTCGGAATGCCTCGGCGCCGGCCCTCGTCAAGCTGAGGGAAACTTCGTAACCTCGCTGCTCGAAAACGGGACGCGCACCGGCAACATCCTGGCCGGTCAGTTCGGGCCGCCTCTTGACCAGCAGCTTTTCGGGTTTGGCAAGTCGATTGTCGACGTTTGGCAACAGAACGTATCCCGGTGGCATAAACGCTGCTCCTGATTCGATCTGCCGAACTAGTTGGTCGTTGTTCGGATGAACGAGCCGGAATTCCAGCTTTGCAACCCGTTGCAATTGCTGGCGCGCGGTCTCAACCTGAGTCGTGCTCAGGCCCGGGATTTGCACCAGGATATGATCCTCGCCTTGTTTGGTGATTACCGGTTCACTTACGCCGAACTCGTCGACACGCTTGCGAATTGCCTCGACCGCCTGCTCCTGCATTTCAGGCGTAATTGGACGCGGTTTGCCTCCATCTTCCGGGACCGGCGGAACAAGCCGCACGAGAAAGGATGTGCCTCCCTGCAGGTCGAGGCCGAGATGAATTTTTTTCTCGAAGGGGAGAAATGCGTCAATGCAGAACGCGCAAAGCAACAGCGCGAGCGTCGTGCCCAGCCAGCGTTGTGTCTGCTCCTTGTCGGTTAGAAAATACCACCCGAAGAGCAGGAGAACGAACAGGCCGAAAAAAAAGGTCAACGTCGCGTCCATGGCGGGTGCTCAGGCGGTAGGCTTCGGTTCGGTTACAGTTGCTTCTGGTTCGGCCTGTTTTTCAACACCCGAAATTGCACTCTTATCGATTTCGATCTTTACGTTATCGGCAATCTTCAGAAGGAAAGTGGTTTTCTTGACGTTGGCTATTAATCCATGGATGCCACTGCTGGTTACGACCTTATCGCCGGTCTTCAGGTTGGCCAGGAGTTGTTGATGCTGCTTTTGTCGTTTCTGCTGGGGTCGAATCAAAAGGAAATAAAACAACACGCCCATGAACAAAAACGGGAGCAGCGTCTGCAATAAATCTGGTTGGGGTGGTCCGGCGGGTGAGGCGGATTGCTGAGCGAGAATGAGAATTGTGGAGATCATCGGATGCATGCTAAACCCTTTGGCTTCGGCATTGCCTTGGGACCAGGGAAGTGAGTCAATAACGCAAAGACCCATTTCGAGCAAAGTAAATATTTTTTTCGATTTGCTCTCCTTTCAGACTTTATTAGGCAAAAAGAAGCACGCGGAGCTCTTTGAAGATTTTTGACGCAAGGTGCTCCCAGTTTTCATTAGAGTTGAAGCCTCCGAAAGATCTGATCGAGCGGAAGTTGAATGCCGATATGAAACTCTCCGAAATCCGCGTACTCAGCGCTTACGGTGTCAAATCGCATCTCATAAACGATTGATTTAATTTGAAATACATCGTGGGCAAAGAGAGTCACACCCCATTCGGCATCATCAAGACCGGTTGCGCCCGTGATCAACTGTCGAACGCGGCCAGCGTATTGCCGCCCGACCCTGGCATGCCCTGCCATGAGTTTCTTTCGTGTTTCAAAAGGAAGGGCATACCAGTTCTGACCGGCATTTCTGCGTTTCGTCATCGGATAGAAACAAAAGATCGGCCAGTCTGGCATGTTTGGATAGAGTCGATCCTGAAGGTACTTCTTCATCCGAACGCGAAATTCATTGAGCGCCTGCTCAAACTCCGGTGATCCTTCCGACAAATTCCTTTCCGCTTTCAGCGAGGCGACGTAATCCGCTTCTGTCGTTGTGTATTCACTTCGTTCCGTTAGAGAATAAAAGCTGTAAACCGGATCGAGGCTATCCGGACCGAGGGAAAGCGTCAGGTCTTTCTCGACGCTTTGTGCGTAGTGAAGATCGTCCGTAAGAAGCATGAATCCCAGGTCTGCTTTTGGAGTGAGCATGGCGAAGGTGAGCAATTGCGTCGATGGAACGGCCCTTGTCTCCCGTACCAGCACGGAGAGATGCGTTTTCGCGTCCAGTTGCTCTTCCGGGGTCAGCAGCTACCATTGGCTCTGCTCTATCCGGTAAAAAAGATGAAGGACATGCCATCCTTCCTCGGGACGCAGGGCTGCTATGTCGATCATATTCAACCTTACCTCGGCTCTGGCCGGTGTCCAAGGCAAGGAGAGGTTTTTGGGTTTTGCGTTTTGTCCTTTGCTGGTCGATGCTTTCCCATATCAAGATTGCTACCAAGGAGCTTCCTGCGATTGGCCGATCTCTGACTTGAAGTCTGAGTTCGATTCGTTAGATTAGCGGGCTTTTAGGATGAGTCTGCAGGAAAGACTGCCTTTGGGAGCGACTAAGGAACCTTGAGTGTTGCATATGGCTGACGTGGCAAATAAATATCCGCAGAATGTGAGCGGTCGGTTTTACGTGGATGATCAATGCATCGATTGTGACCTGTGTCGCGAAACGGCGCCTGCAAACTTCACGCGCAACGATGACGGTGGTCACTCGTATGTCTATAAGCAGCCGGAAGGCCCGGACGAAGAAGCGCTCTGCACGGAGGCAATGGAGGGGTGCCCGGTTGAGGCTATCGGCAGCGACGGCGATAGTTGATCCGCACGAGCGATCCGTTCTTGTCAACGAGGCAGTCACGCGTTAATGCAGGACTGCCTTGTTGGTTTATGCACCGATATCTTCGCAAACGGGTCATTGAAGAGTGGCGCGGATTGCCCGAGCCCGATGACCGGGCCGATCGCACGGTCTCAATTCGGACCATCCTCGACGAGCTGGCCACAAAGCTGAAATGCGAATCGCTCCTGCGGGAGGAGGAGATCATCGGCGCATGGAGGGAAATCGTTGGCGACTTTTTCGCGCGGCATTCCCGTCCTTTCAAGCTGAATCAGGGGACCTTGATCGTGAATGTTCTGCAGCCAACCCTTTTTTATGAGCTCGAGCGGAACTACAAATCCATAATACTTGCGAAATTAAAGAAACGGTTCGGGTCAAGAACGATTAAGGAATTGCGATTTCGGTTCGGATAAAGATGCGGAATGTCGTTCTCGACTGGTCGGGGACTCTTGTCGACGACCTGCATGTGGTTGTCGCTGCGACCAATGCGGTATTAAAGGAGTACCAGGCACCCGAATTGACGCTGCAGCAATTCCAGGCGGAATTCGTTCTGCCGCTTCCGAAATTCTACACTCGGATTCTTCCGGGTATTCCCCTTCGTGATATCGATGACTGTTATCATAAGCATTTCGCGCCCTATCGTCAGTCGGTTTCCCTGCTCCCTGGCGCGCGCGAGTTTCTCGAGCACTGCACGGAGGCGGGGCTCCAGCTGTTTGTACTGAGTACGATGCGGCCTGAACATTTTGAAGCTCAGGCCGATCGGCTTGGAATTCGGCAATACTTCGCGAAAACCTACGTCGGTGTGACCGACAAGACCGAGACGATCCTTTCACTTCTGAAAGAAAATGGTCTTGATCCCGCTGAGACGCTACTTGTCGGCGATATGATCCATGATCTGGAGGCGGCTCGCTGCGGCGGTGTGATGGGAATCGCCGTGCGCACCGGGTTTGATCCGATGGAGAAACTCGCCCGGGCTGACCCTGATGCAGTCGTACGGGATCTGATCGCGCTTCGCCAGCTGATTGGCATGAACGAAATCCATGCTTCAGAAGAATGGATAGAAATTGCCGACCTCGAGGTGAAATCGAAAGTCGGCGTTCCCGATGAAGAACGCGCGACGTTTCAACGTCTTCTTGTCTCCTTGCGTTTGCAGATCCTGAATAGTTTTGAGGAATTGAAGGACGAGTTTGCGTCGACAATCGACTACGGTGCCGTTGCGGCCGAGGCAAGACGGATTGCGCAAAACAGCGAGTTGCATCTAGTGGAGACGCTCGCTTCGGAGATTGCCAACGGATTGGTGA
>DATMQC010000022.1:0-15819 GCA_035567275.1 Chthoniobacterales bacterium
GTCAATCGACCCTTTCATTTGCCGGAGACGCGTTCGCTGAATCGGTAGTACAAGAAGGAAACCACTACCAGTATCGCGCCAAGCACCATACACGACAAAATGCGGTAAGGCGTCGAAACCTCTGCGGTGTCATATGCCAACACTTTCAAAACCGTAGCGAACAGAAGTACAATCGCCGAGAGGCGATAAGCCTTTCGCCGGAACCAGACGCCAATGGTCATCATTGCAACAGCAAACAATGACCACAAAACCGACAGCCCAGCTACTTCGATTGTGCGCATGAACTGCGCCGAAAATCGAAGCAGCTCCATATTCGCAAATGCAAAAAGACTCAAAATACCGAGCGTTTCGAACACTCGATTGAACGTCGGATGGAGGCCGCGAACCCGCTCAGTGCGGTCCATCCAGGCAACGAACAAAAGAGAGGTGGCCACGGAAATACATGCAACCCAGCGGGGCAATAAATCCGAAGTGAAAACAGGGCCGCTCCTTGGCGAATAAGCGAGATCGATTGAATTCACGAACGGTTCGAAGAACGCAAGAAGACCGATGATCGTTGTCCCAAATAATAACAATCGATCATCGCTCTTGGCGGCCACCCAATACAACGCAACGATTTCCGCAGACCAGAATACCGGTACCCAATAGTTCGACAGGGTCTGAGCCCAGAATACGAGAAGGAATGTCATTCCCTGCGCAATAAGCCAGCTTGAAACTAACCGCTTTCGTTCCCAGACCAGGAGTCCGATTCCCAGGGACACGATCGCGTAGCTGAGGCTAACCAGGGAGCCGGGACCTTTCTGATAGTCCAAGAGATTGGCGGAATACCAGCAACACAGAAGGCCATTGATAACCGCTAGAACAAATCCGAGGGCCCAGCCGGGTTCTCGTCTTAAAACCGAGCGCACAAATGGCATCAACGAAAACGCGACAAACAAAACCTGTGTAAAAACGAACGTCTCAAGAAACCACGAGCCCTTATAAATTGTCTGCGTCCAATTAACCAGGGCAAGCCAGGTCAGAACAGCCCCGATCAGGTAGAGAACTCTCCAACCATTTGCGAACGCCAGGAACTGGCCGCCCAGAGCGAGAATCGCGAGGTACCCAAGAAAAACCCAGGGGTAGAATTGCTCGGCGCCAAACAGCAGCGGCGCAAGATAGGCGCCAAGAAATGTAAGAACGGAAAGCGATTGCGCCATCCAAAGCCTCGAAATACAGGCGCCAATCAACGTCACGATTAGAATCAGGGTTAGCGCGAGCCCGGCCGGCAATAAATGGTGAACTTGAGAAGCCGCGTAACTGGAAAGGTAGAGCGTTCCAAGGCCAAACGCGCCGATACCGACATCCAAACCGCGCAATTCTCGCCGGTGGCAGATGCCACCTAGATATAACAAGACGACGCCGCAAAAAAATCCCACCGCAATCTGGACCGCTGGACCGAGCCACTCCTGATCGAATGCGTATTTCAGGAAAAATCCGATTCCGATGATAAGAACCAGCACCCCGATGCCCAGGAACCATTTTTGGCCCAGCGCCAACTCGGTTGAACTTTTTGCCGGTGCGAGACCCTTAACTTGAGCAGGACCTCGAGGGAGAGGAGGCGGCTTTGGGCTGCTGTCGACGGCATGACTTTCCTTCGAAGCGTCCTCAGCCGGCGCGGCTAAATGCTCTGATGGTACACCCGCGAACCTTGATAGTTGAAGCCGAAGAGATTCAAGTTCAGTTCTCAGAGCTGACAAATCTTGGTAAACCCCCAGGTCCAAACCACATCGCCCACAAAATCGCCTTTCAGATTCGACATTGCACTTTGGACACAGCATCCTGACGCGACGTTACGGGAAATTCTGGTCATCCACAATTACCCAGGGGAAAGAGATGCTATTTCGGGGACTTTCGCCGATGTTCGCTTTTCATGGGAGGGACGGCCGACTTAACCTTTCTGGCCCCATAACAAGGAGAAAAATGGGACGGCACAGAGGCCGTCCCTCCCCTTATATTTGGTACGACACGATCGAAAACATAAAAAATTAAGTTATAACCCTGTTGTGTCGCTCCAGGAATACAAACGAAAACGGAATTTCAGCAAGACGACTGAGCCCGATGCGGACGAGCAAGCTGCTTCCAAAAATCGCTTTGTCATACAGAAACACGATGCCACCCGGATGCATTACGATTTCCGCCTCGAAATGGATGGCGCACTCAAATCCTGGGCGGTTCCGAAAGGGATGCCGTTCGCGCGCGGCGAAAAACGGCTAGCTGTTCGCGTCGAAGATCACCCGGTAGCCTATGCCGAGTTCGAGGGTACGATCCCGAAAGGACAATACGGCGGCGGCACGGTTATGGTGTGGGACCAGGGAACCTTCGAACCGTTAAGCGACTCGCCCGCCAAAGAGCTCGGAGAGGGAAAGCTGCACTTCATTCTCCACGGGAAAAAGCTGGAAGGAGAATGGTATCTCGTCCGGCTTCGAGATGACGAGAACCAATGGCTGTTGATCAAGGGCGGCGAGGACATGAAGCCCGTCTCAAAAAGGCAGGACGATCTGTCTGCACTCTCCGGCAAGACCATGAAGGAACTTTCACGAGGCGACCGAATCTGGCATTCCCGGCAGAGTTCGAGAGCGGCTGGCACCGGCATCAAACCCAGGAGGACCATCAAGGCCGCTGCGCTGCCTTCGTTCGTCGAACCGATGATGGCAAAACTCGTCGCAAAACCACCTAGCGGCGATTGGATTTACGAACTTAAATTCGATGGGTGGCGTGCGTTGGCGCTAAAAGGGGGCAGCCAGATACGGCTATTGTCTCGAAATCAAAAGGACTTCGGCGCGAAGTTTCCCGAGATCATGGACTCTCTTGCAGAGCTGGACGCGCAGGATTGCATCCTTGATGGCGAGGTCGTCGCGCTGGATGAGGCAGGGCGCCCTTCCTTCCAGCTTCTCCAAGCCTACGAAATCGGTCAAGAACGGCCACCCATATTTTTCTACGCTTTCGACCTTATACAACTGAATGGGCATGACCTGAAGAAGCTCCCTTTGAGTCAGCGAAAATCGAAGCTGGAAAGGCTGTTGAAAAATGCGACCGGCGTCATCCGATATTCCGCCAGCCTCAGCAGCGATGCCGCATCGCTTCTGGAGAAGGTGCGTCAGCTTGGCCTGGAGGGGCTGATTGGCAAGCGGAGCGATTCCGGTTACGAATCCGGACACCGAAGCGGCTCCTGGGTGAAGCTGAAATTGTTTTCGGAACAGGAGTTTGTCATTGGCGGGTACACCGACCCGGAAGGCACTCGCGCCCACTTTGGATCCATAATCGTCGGCTATTACGAAGGCGATCAACTCATGTACGCCGGGAATGTTGGAAGCGGTTTTAATGCCGCACTTTTACGCAAACTGCACTCTCGGTTCAAAACAATCGTTCGCGATTCTTGTCCGTTTGCGAACCTTCCGGTCTCTCGTGGAAGCAAGTGGGGACAAAGCTTGAGAGCGTCAGAAATGAAACGATGCCACTGGTTGGAGCCGCAAATGGTTTGCCACGTAAAGTTTTCAGAGTGGACGCACGACGACCGTTTGCGCCAACCCGTTTTCCTGGGTCTTCGCGAGGACAAGGATGCCCGGGAGGTCATCCGCGAGAGAACCTCTTGAACCGACATCAACAGCATTTCCCGCGCGTAGAAGCGATCGGCCGGATTTGCCTTCGCTTTCGCGTACAACGCTCTCTGCCGGGTTTATCGCCTCGGGCTCGCCCTCAAAAAAGCGGATCTCGTCGCTTGCCTACCTCTATGCACACAAATTGCGCGACGAACCTGTCGCACTTTGATAAAGCGGACTGCATGCTCCCTGCGCTTGCCCGCTCCCGCCTCGCTGTTTGGGTGATTTCCGCAGTTTGTTTCCTGCTTTGCTCAGGATGCGCCTCCCACTCGAATAACCCGCTGCCTAGGCAATCGGTCCAAATCGTTTCACAACCGCCAGGCGCCAGAATTGAAATCAACGGTCGCTACGCCGGTGATGCCCCAACAACGGTCGAAATCGAAAGTTCACCGCACGGACGCTTTTGGAAAGACACGATTATCAAGGCCTATCCCAAGACCGGATACATACAAATAAAGGCATTCAACGGTGAATCTCGCTGGTCGATAAGCGACCCGATTCCCGGCAGAATTTCTTTTGACACTCGAATCGACCCCACAGCAGGACTGAACGATACGCAAGGTCGATAGCTGCGGGTTGACTACGGACTTATCTGGAGGGGAGTTGCTTGCAACCCCCCCGGTTCGCTAATGGCAACGAAATTATCTTTTAACGCGCATCCGGGCGTTGCGAGCAACGCCCCTCCAGCGGATCAAGCGCTGCCACCACCAGTTCCCTGGAGAATGGATTCAACTCACCTTTTTCGCCTTGCGGCATCGGCCATCGCACGATCGATGAGGACCGTGGCAAGGTTCTGAGTTCCATCATCAAGCGCCGCATTGGCCTTTTTAAGTCGCTGGGGATCATGCGCTTCCAGCGCTGCCTGCACTTCGCCTACCAGCTTAAGGATCTTCTGATTTTCATCAGGCCCAATCTGATCCCCAACCATCGTGAGAGCGCTGCGCACCGCAGGGATCAGCTCATTGCTCTTCAAAACCATTTCGGTCCAGAGTCGCTCAGACATATCCGCGAACGCATTATCCAGGGACTCCGCTATCATCTTTTCGACAGCTTCATCCGATACATCGACCGCGCTACTCAACTCTACTTTCTCCTCGACACCGCTCTGAGTATCGCGAGCCAGGACATGGAGGATCCCGTCCGCATCTATTTCAAACTGAACGCCGACTCTCGCAACACCCTTGGGAACGGGCTGGAAGGCGAGTTGAAACCTGCCCAATTCCCAATTGTCTTTTGCAAGTTCGCGTTCTCCTTGCAGAACTCTGATTTGCATCGATTTCTGATTGGCCACAGCATTGGTGAACATCTCACCCGCCTTGCAAGGGATCGTCGAGTTCCTTGGGATCAGCACATTCATCAACCCACCGAATGTTTCAACTCCAAGAGAGAGGGGAGTAACGTCGAGCAGCACGATATCCTGCACATGCCCGGAAAGAATACCGGCCTGGATTGTTGCGCCTACCGCCACTGCCTCATCCGGGTCTTGCGTAATATTCGGCAACCGCTGGAACACCTCCGCAACGAATTGCCGCACGATCGGCATTCTTGTCGCTCCGCCAACGAGAATCACCTCGTCGAGATTCGTCGTATCAAGTTTTGCGTCGTCAAGGGATCGGATACAGTGCGACCGGGTTCGCCGAATGATAGGGCGGGCGATGGCCTCCAGTTCCTGTCGCGTCATGGAATAAGAAAAGCTCCTGTAGCTCCTGTTGCCCTTCAGAAAGGGGATTTCGATCGCAACAACTTCCTCCGTTGACAATCGTAGTTTTGCTGCATGCGCAATTTCACGGAGCCTGGCCAAAAAAACGCGGTCCTCGACCGCGGAGCGCAGATCCGGATGCCGACCGAGGATCCGCTCTTCTAAAAAACGGACGAACTCGCGATCGATATCATCGCCACCCAACCTTGTATTTCCGTTCGTGGATAGGACGCGAAAAACCCCTTCGTTAAGCTCAAGAATCGATATGTCGAACGTCCCGCCGCCGAGATCGTAGACAGCAATTTTAGAACGGTCGCGAAGTCTGTTTAAACCGTAGGCAAGAGCAGCGGCTGTCGGCTCATTGATAATTCTCTCAACTGTGAATCCGGCTAACTCCCCCGCCCGTTTCGTCGCTTGTCTCTGCAGATCGTTGAAGTATGCCGGCACGGTAATGACCGCTCGATCAATTGAACGGCCAAGGCTTTGCTCGGCATCCGCTTTGAGCTTCTTGAGTACCAGGCTGGAAACCTGCTCTGGCGTGAGGCGCTTACTCCCGACCTCCAGGATCATCCGCCCTTCGATCGATTTGACCGTAAATGGCAGATTTTCCTTTTCGGATTCTCCCGGCCGCCGCCCAATCAAGCGTTTCACCGAGTACACTGTCTGTTCGGGCTCGAGAACCCGCATCCGGTGCGCCGGACTTCCCACAATGGGATCCCCTTTTTCCGGAAAATAAATAACGGAAGGGGTCAATCTCGATCCCTCTTTGTCGGCGATCAGAACAGGAAATCCAGAGTCCATGAGGCCGATCAACGAATTAGTAGTGCCTAGATCGATCCCGACAATCTCACTCATAAGTCAAAACGGTTTTGGTCAAGGCCGATAGAATCCTTGAAAAGCAATCGCTAAAGGAGTTCTTCCAACCGAATCTTTCTATCGCGCACCTGAGCCAACCACTTTTGCACGAATGTGAGGTCAACAGCAATCTGAGCGAGAGGCTTCTGGCATTGACGCCGATCGTGCAACCAGATCTGGTCGACAGCGGCAATTCGCGAATGAAGCTCAGACTCTTTTGTTGCGATCTGCTTTTCTGCATCGTCAAGCGCGTCTCGAATGGAGTCCCAACGCTGGAATGCAAAAGCACGCAGGAGAGGAGAACTCTGGCCGGAAATCGAGCCGAGTTCCTCGTCGGCCCGCCCCAGCACCTTAACCACCGTGCCGAACAAAACGCCAAGATCGGCTCCAATTTGCCTGTCGCCAGCTTCTCCAAACTCAAGTTTCAGTAGGTGTTGAATACGCGCCGCCGGATTCGAAACGATCTGAAAAGCTCCGTTAATTGAAGAGAAATCGCCGCCTTCCGCCCGATCGGGATGAAGCGATTTGCTTTTTTCATGGTACGCTAGTTGCAAGACGGATTCGGGCACAACAGGCCGGCGTTCGATACCTAGGACCGCAAAGCAATCAATCATGCGGAGAAGCTTTCGCCGCAAGAACAGTGCGCAACAGCGTTGGGATTCGTGACTTTGAATCCACCTTTCTGCAGGTCGTCGCTATAATCGAGTAGCGATCCGCTCACAAAGAGCGCGCTCTTGGGATCAACTACGACTCGAACACTGTTGGACTCCACCAGAATATCCCGATTGGCGGGCCCATCAACAAGGTCCATCTTATATTGCAATCCGGAACATCCGCCTCCAATCACCGCAACACGAAGCGCGCCTTGCGGGCGCCCCTGACGCTGCAGCAATTGGGAAAGCTTCGCTGCCGCCGTTCCGGTGACCTTCACCAGTCGCTCGTTTCCAATCTTGTACTTTACTTCACTCGGTGAAGACACTCGCGAATATGGAATCTGCCCTGCCCAAAAGCAAACGCCGCCTGGTAATCGCTTGCGAGCGCGAGATTAATTGGTTTGGTCAATATCGGATGTTAAACGTCCGACAGCTTTCCGGCGAGCTTGGCAAAACCCTGACGTTGGCATGCCCTATCATGGCCGGACAAGTCGGCCAAATGTTGATGGGGCTCGCCGATACTCTGATGGTTGGACACGTTGGCACCGTTCCTCTCGCCGCAGCAGCTTTCGGAACAAGCTTGGTGAGCGTCGCTTTCGTCTTCGGGATCGGTCTCTTGAGTTCCGTCGGCGTGCTTACTTCACAAGCACACGGAGCGCGCATGGTTCAAGCGATTCGGACAATTCTTCCTTCGTCGATTTGGCTCTCATTGGCTTCAGGCGCAACACTTGCCATACTGCTTGTTTTGCTTCAACCATGTTTCTTTCTATTTCATCAACCGCCATCCGTTCTGAATCAGGCTCTACCTTTCATGGTGATTCTTGGCTGGTCTCTTGTACCCGCTTTGGCGTTTATGAATGCCAAAACCTTCTGCGAGTCTCTGTCTAAGCCGTTTGTTCCCATGCTGATGATGTATCTCGGGGTCGGTCTGAACGTTTTTCTTAACTGGGTTCTTATTTTCGGAAATCTCGGAGCACCATCCCTCGGATTGATGGGCGCGGGCTGGGCAACCCTCGTTTCCAGGATCGCTACAATGTGCGGAACGCTCTTCTATTGTCTGTGGGTAACAGGTAGTAATCTATCGCATCTTTCTCCTGCTCGCGCACAACTGGCGACAATTCGATCCCTGCTCAAAATTGGATTGCCTGTTGGTTTTCAACTTCTTTCCGAAATCGGCGCGTTCGCTTTCGCGGCGATTTTAATGGGCTTAATCAGCACGGCCGCGCTTGCCGCGCATCAAATCGCGATAACGTGCGCCGCGACGACATTTATGTTTCCACTTGGCATTTCCCAAGCCGTGACGGTTCGAATTGGGCAGGCGGTCGGAGCGCGTTCTCACTCGATTGTGCGCATAATTGCCTTTGGCGGCATTGCACTTTCCGGTTTTATGATGCTGGCGTTCGCCACCCTGTATTCCGGACTGAGTAAGTCGATCGCCGCCATGTTCAATGGCGATCCGGAAGTTGTCGCTCTGGCCTCCGATCTGCTGATAATCGCCGGCTCATTTCAGCTTGCTGACGGCGTGCAAGTCACGGCCATGGGAAGCCTCCGCGGGTTAGCAGACGTCAGGGTGCCGATGCTCCTTTCTTTCGCGTTCTATTGGATTGTCGCGATCCCAATCGGCTACTTTGGAGCTTTCATCTGCAGGGCTGGTGCCGTAGGCATTTGGAACGGTCTTGCGATCGGCCTTTTCACCGCTGCAATAACCCTTACGGCGCGCGTTTGGTGGCTGACTCGACCTGGAAAGCGCCACGAAGTCGTTCTAGAATCCTTGAAAAGCAAGGCCATCTGATGGTTGATGCTTGCGACGCACGGGCCTCGGCGAATCCGCCCGACTGCAATCAGTTTTGCTTTTCAAGGATTCTAGCTCAGCGAGTCCAAGTGGCGATCGGCAACATCTCGAACATCCTGCAGCGAGGCTACCTGTTGCAGTTCGGCTCGCAACATGCGGCTACCAGGCATTCCCTTTGAATAAGCCATCAATCGCGCTCGCATAGCCGTGATCGCATGATGCTCAGAACTGCTTTCAGCGACGGCCATCCTGCAATGACGAAGGATATGCGACCAGCGCTCTTCAATCAACGGTTCATGAACAAGACTGCCGTTCTCCAGGAATTGCTTTGCCTTGGCAAAGAGCCACGGAGAGGTCATCGCAGCCCGGCCAATCATTAATCCGCGAACTTTTGTCGTTCCAAACCGCCTGGCAATATCATCGATATCATGAATGTCGCCGTTCCCGATAGTAGGTATCGAAATTACCTCGGCGACTTCCGCGATTGCCTGCCAGTCTGCAACGCCGGAATACCCCTGTTCCTTTGTCCGGCCATGCACCGCTATGGCGGCAATTCCAACACTTTCCAGGATAGCTGCGGTTGACTTGGCATTGATTGTTTCCTGGCTCCAACCCAACCGAATTTTCGCAGTGACGGGTATAGGGGCAACTGCTCGCACCACCGTCGAAGCTACCCTTTCCAGAAGAGGGCAATCTCTGAGCAACGCGGAGCCTCCATGTTTGCAAACAACCTTGTTGACCGGACAACCGAAGTTCAGGTCAATGAAATCCGGCTGCACCCAGTCGATTACCGCCTTCGCGGCGTCAGCCAAACGATCCGGTTCGGCTCCAAACAATTGGACCCCGATCGGTCTCTCCTCCGGCAGGAACTCAAGCATCTCCCTGGTGCGCCGATTCCTGTGCAAGATACCATCTGCAGACACAAATTCGGACACGAGAACGTCCGCGCCCTGTTCCTTGCACAGCCTTCTGAATATGGAATCTGTCACGCCCGCCATGGGCGCAAGATAAACGGGCTTCTTGTTGTGGAACCAGGGCAGCATACGACCGGGTTAATCTACGGTCGGCGCTAAAACCCGCAAATATTGTCTAGCGAGGCCGCGGCTCAGAGAATCCTTGAAAAGCAAAACCACCGAACGATTAATGTGCGGATACAGAAAAAACTTGACTCGTCTGCAACCAGTTTTGCTTTTCAAGGATTCTACGCAGATGAGAGCCCAGTTACGATTGCGACTGCGGCGTCTGGCCCTGAGGGGCCAATAGCGCATAAACTTCCTTCTGCAAGGAATCCAGTTGATCCAATTTCAATCGCGGATCCTCGATAACGAATACCTCGCCGGTCCTGGTGTGTTCATAAATCAGGTGTTTTGCGCCGTCGTTTTCCCTGACATCGACCTGCTTTAAGGTCTTCTTGCGCTCCAGCATAATCGACAGCACGTATCGGGCGTTTACATGCTCTGGACGATCCTCATGCAACAATTTGCGAAGCAGGGCCTCGCCGGATTCCTTTGGAACAGGCTCTTGCGCAGGCGGCGGGGGCGCTTCGTACCTTGATTTCCAAAAAGAAAAGGGCGAGACCTTATCCTTAATCTCCAACCATGCCTTTTCCGAAACATCCTCACGGCGAAATCCGTTCCGATCTCGATAGAGCAGCGTGTAGATGACCGCGCCATCGGTAAAAGGTTCCTCGGACTTCGCGCATTGGTGAGCGCGCGCTTTGATTTCCCACTCGGGCACCATTTCACCGAGCACTAAGCATAAGATGATGCAAGGTTCAACGCTGAAGAGCCAACCGATTTTCGTTGTGCAACAAGCAAGGCCGCGCCTCAGACCGGCGAGGTAATGGGTAGAGCGGTGGCGCTTGGAGCAGCGTCGACTGGGGCGAAGCGGCCTCGCTCTTGCGGGACCGAAATTTGTGAAAGTTAAAGGTCCGGGCAAATCCCCGCGCAGCACGCTGCGTTTCGGCCCTTGGTTCGTGCATGCGTTTACAGGTGTTGCGGGAATCCGGTATCTTTATATGATTTTCGCGGTCCCGCTTATAGAATCCTTGAAAAGCAAAACCGCCAAATAATTCACATTCAAAGCATGGAAACGGTAATAGCGCCAGGTTCGACGATTGGCCTCCTGGGAGGAGGCCAGTTAGGCCGAATGTTCGGCATCGCCGCCCGAAGAATGGGTTACCGAGTCCATACGTTTGAGCCCTCTCCCGACAGTCCGGCCGGCCAGATATCAGACCGTGAATTTAACGGCTCTTTTACCGAAGGACCGCTGCTCGACGAGTTTGTTGATTCGGTCGACGTTGTGACCTTTGAATTCGAGAACATCCCCGCAGAAGTCGTAAACCGGATTTCGCAAAAAAAAACGGTGCACCCTCGCGCAGAGGTCCTGCATATCTGCCAGAACCGGGAGCGGGAAAAGAATTTTCTTCGCAATCATCAATATCCGCATACACCCTTTGCGATTGTTTCAAATCAGGCAGAACTCAGCGCGGCCATCGATGAAATTGGCACTCCCTGTGTTCTTAAAACAGCCGATTTCGGCTACGACGGGAAAGGGCAAAGGAAGATCATCAAGGGCGAACGTTTTGATTTTAAAGAATTCGCCGCTGACCGCGCCGTTTTGGAAAAGTGGATTTCATTTGAGCACGAACTTTCGGTTATATGCGCACGTGATGAAAGGGGCAATACCTGCTCGTTTCCAGCGTCCGAGAACATTCATTTCAAACATATTCTTAGTTATTCGATTGCACCGGGTAGAATTGCGCCTGAAATCGCTCTTCTTGCTCGGTCGATTGCGGAGAGCATCGCCAACAACCTGGATGTGGTCGGATTGATTACCGTCGAATTCTTTCTAACTCAGGGCGGCAGCTTGTTAGTCAATGAGCTTGCTCCGCGTCCTCATAACTCCGGCCACTATACATTTGATGCGTGCGTAACAAGCCAGTTTGAACAGCAATTGCGAGCGGTTTGCGGTCTACCCTTTGGATCTCCCGACCTCCTGTGTCCCGTCGTAATGGTTAATCTTCTGGGAGATCTTTGGGATGCAGCCGGCGCGCCCGATTGGAAACTCATTGTCCGACACCCGCGAGCCAAGCTTCACCTGTACGGGAAGTTGGAGCCGCGCCCGGGCAGGAAAATGGGACACTATTGCGTGCTGGGTGAGACTGTCGAAGCAGCGCTGAGCCAAGCCCTCGACATAAGGCAGGCACTTATTCAAGACAAAGAATCAAGGAATCAGTCCGGCTCGGACCGTCCTGCTGGCGGCCCATTTTGAACGCAACGAGATCACCATTATATGCTTCGATATTGGCCGCGCAAATTCTTGGCGCCGTTCCTGGATTGCCGGCTTGGAGCTTTCTTGCAGAATATTCCGCCACCCCCATCGCACGGACGACTTTTGAATTGGAGGAGCAGGAGAGTCTGGTTTTCGCCCCGGATTCTCACCAAAAAGTCATCATTCGCCTCCAGATTGCCGGGAACGCTCAATTGGTCCCGGTTGAGGCTGAGTTGGCTGACACGGCAGCCAAAAGGGAAAGAGGACTGATGTTTCGCAAATACCTTCCTGAAAACTCAGCGATGTTGTTCGTATTTGATCCTCCGGCCCAGGCAACATTCTGGATGAAGAATACTCGCATACCCTTATCGATTGCCTTTGTCGACAGCCAGGGGCGGATCTTGGAGATCAGATCGATGAAGCCGTTCGATAAGACTTACATCTCAAGCATTTCCAGTACCGTCGCCTATGCGTTGGAAGTAAATTCGGGCTGGTTCGGCCGGCATGGGATTCGGCTGGGAGCAAGAATTTATGGAATGCCGCCGGTGAGCGGCACGTCACAACGCCATGTAAGCGGCATTCCAATTGAGCGAGCGCGTCCAATAGCCGGGGATCGGGCTCCCGGCGAACCAGATCTCGAGGCCGCCTCGTCCAACCGGCGCTGCTCCCAACGCGACCGGGGACAGGACACTAGTGAATATCCTTGCACAAATCTTCTGGAGTGAGGCGCGAATTGCGTTCCTTGCGCTGTGCTGGATGGTTGGCTTATCAGCCTGTCAGCAGAAGAATTCCGATTCGAGCCCTTTTGGCCTCAGGGTCGTCCAACTCAAAATAGCGGATTCTTCTCTTTTCGCGGAGATTGCGGATACCCCCCAGACATCGGCAAACGGGCTGATGTATCGGGATTCTTTGCCCGAGGATCATGGCATGCTATTTGTCTTTGAAAAACCGAAAACGGTTTCCTTCTGGATGAGAAACACGAAAATACCGCTTTCGATCGCCTACATCGATTCGGCGGGCAAAATCCTCGAGATTGAATCGTTGAAACCGCTCGATGAAACTCCGGTCGCGAGCGCTTCCGGCCAAGTCGCATTCGCTCTGGAGGTCAACGAGGGTTGGTTTAAGCGCAACGGGGTCTCGCCAGGGGCAACGATCAGCGGCATTCCGAGAAGATAGAAATGAAAACGAAGGAACATGCGATTGAGCTCCTCGAGACCATTGCGAGACTCCTGGAGCTGAAAGGCGAGAATCCGTTCAAAGTTCGGGCTTATACGAATGCTGCACGAGCCTTGGAAACGTTTTCAGGAAATTTTCAATCGGCAGTCGCCGAAGATACGCTTAGAGAGCTTGATGGGATTGGCGATGCGATCGCTAAGAAAATCTCAGAATATGTCACAACCGAGCGGCTCGAATATTTCGAGAAATTGCAGGCCGCGTTTCCCCAAACGATCTTCGAACTCTTTGAAATTCAGGGTTTGGGCGCCAAGAAAGTCAAAGCCCTTTACGAGCAGTTGGGAATCAAGACGATTGCTGAGCTTGAAGCTGGCGCGAAAGATGGCTCCGTTGCAGCCTTGCCGGGATTCGGAGAAAAAACCGCCGCAAATCTTCTACAAGCTATTGAGCAAAGGCGCAAGCGTTCAGGGCGGTTCTTGTTGTCCGATGCAAAAATCTGGTCCGACGAACTGCTGGAGCATTTTAAGGGGCACCCCGACGTTTCGCAGATCAGCGCAGGGGGAAGTCTGCGAAGAGCCAGAGAGACAATCGGCGACCTCGACCTGCTCATCGCAACAAAGCAGCCGGTGCGAATTATTGAACACTTTCTCACGCATGCTGCGATCGATCGCGTTCTAGCCAAGGGGGATACAAAAGCAAGTGTCCTTTTGAAGTCTGGTATTCAGGCGGATCTTCGAGTCGTTGCAAACAATGAGTTCCCTTTCGCCCTTGGCTATTTTACAGGGAGTAAAGAGCACAATGTCATCCTTCGAGGACGAGCACTGCAAAACGGATGGACGCTGAACGAGTATCGGCTTGGCCCCGATCCAGGATCACGCCGCGAATGCAAGCCTATTCCGGAAATCCACACCGAGGCAGATCTTTATATCGCCCTGGGGTTGAGCTATATCCCACCCGAGCTCCGGGAAAATTATGGCGAAATCGAAGCTGCAGAAAATCGAATACTACCCAGGCTTCTCGAATGGCAAAACCTTCGCGGCACCTTTCACTGTCACACAGTCGAAAGCGACGGGCGGAATACGTTGTCCGAAATGGCCGATGCCGCGTATCAACTTGGTCTGGAGTATCTGGGAATTGCTGACCACAGCAAAAGCTCATTTCAGGCGCATGGCCTTGATGAAGAACGCTTGCTGGCGCAAGTCGAGCAAATCCGCGCGCTGAACAAATCGTTCGGTGATGACTTCTGCATATTTGCCGGCGTCGAGTGTGACATACTGAGGGATGGCACACTGGATTTTTCGGACGAGATACTTTCGCAACTCGACTATGTGGTTGCTAGCGTCCATGCCTCTTTTACACAGCCGGAAAGCGTGATGACGAAACGGATCCTTCGAGCCATGGAGAATCCGTATGTAACGATTCTCGGGCATCCGACCGGGCGGCTCCTTCTTTCCCGGGAACCCTATCGGGTCGATCTGGTAGAGGTGGTCAACGGAGCTGCCGCGACCGGTACGATCATCGAATTGAATGCAAATCCGAGGCGATTGGATATGGATTGGCGTTTCTGGAAGCGGGCCAAAGATCAGGGTGTCCGCTGCGCGATCAACCCTGATGCACATTCCGTGGAAGGCTTGCAGGATCTCTGGTTCGGCATCGAGATCGCCCGCAAGGGATGGCTGGAACGGGAAGATGTCGTCAACTGCCTCTCAATTCGCGAAATTCCAAGTGTGCTTCGGAAAAAGCGTAATGGTATAAGCTGAAGCACCCAGCGGACGCTTCGCGGCCATTGCCCGGACTCGCAATTCAGGCGCCAGGGATCCGAATCAGAATTTCGGTATAGGTTTTACCATCGCTCGCAGCAGAGATCTCTCCGCTCATCCGCGCCAATTCGCCCTTCGCCCGGAACAGCCCGAGACCAAATCGCCCCTGTTGCGTATGGGTGGTGAAAAATGGATCAAAAACTTTCCCCATGACCTCAGCCCTAATGCCATGGCCATTATCCCGAAAACTCAAACACACAGTCGACTCCTCCTTCGTCACGGTGACAATCTCGGAAGTAGCATCTGCCTCTACCGCGTTCCGCAATATCTCCTCAAACGTTTCCTTCAGTTTGCGCCGGTCCCCTAGCAGTGTCACATCGTCGCCACGCTTCTTCTGAATTTTCAGACCGGACGGAGGCGTCAGCAACTTAAGCAAATCTGAAAAGGAGATCGGCTCAAGAACAAGAACCGCTGCCTTACTCAGTACGGCGGCTTCATCAATATACCGGGATAACATTTCGGCGGCCCGGGACATTCGCCGAACGGGTTCAAGGATTTCCTCCGACAGATTCGGCTCGAGCAGCAGAAGCCCCGCGTGACCAGAAAGGACGGTTATAATGTTGTTCGATTTGTGTATTAACCCGGCGAGCAACGAAGCATAATGATTCGCCGGAAATCCTGGCGATTGTGAACTATGCGACTGTGTAGTTTCTTTCACCGAAGAGCTCAAAGAAAACAAGAACGTGCTTCCTGTCAATTTTCAGCAGAAACGCGTTTCCTCGTCGATCGCAACGTGTCTAATTAACCCAGATCCCGAAATTAGGGAATCGTGCTCGTCCTTATAGTCGGTCCGAAGTTATTCATCGAGCCGGGGACGAAAGCCTTTTTCCGGCTTTTGAGCGTGAGCGGCCCCGGATTGTGAATAACTTCGCTGCAAGCGCATCGTCAGGTTACGAATTCTCGTCCATTTCAG
>DATMQC010000023.1:0-11047 GCA_035567275.1 Chthoniobacterales bacterium
TGTCGTTTTGAAAGCGACGCCGGCTGGGTCAGCGGAATATCTGCGGACTCAGGCACTCGCACGCATCTACCTCGACAATTTCGAGAATCTGCAAAGTTCCTGGGTAACGCAGGGCCCGCGGATCGGGCAAATCGCGCTGCGTTACGGTGCGAATGATTTCGGGTCGGTTATGATGGAAGAAAATGTTGTGAGCCAGGCAGGAACATCGTTTCGCATAACCCGCGAAGAAATTGAGCGTCTCATCGCTGATGCCGGCTTCGAGCCGCGCACCCGGAACAATTGGTACCAACTGAATTAGAGAGTTCCTTCTCGCCTGTAACCAGTTTTACTTTTCAAGGATTCTAGATCTGCCGTAAATCCGGCTTTTGGATTTGCCGATTCTCTCTTTGAATCGATGCCTCGAATTCTCGAGTGCACGCCTCCAGGGTTGGTTTTTCTGTTGACGTTTGTGACGGCATCGTCATGAATTACGCCGATTCGCTCTGATCTGTTGTTTGCCTTTCAATTCTATGAATTTTTCGAACACCCTTCGCTGCGACTGGATGTTGGTAGTTTTGGTGCTCGCGCTGATGGCTCCACTGGGACGTGCTCAGCAGGCGGCCCCCGGCCAACTTCCGCAGCCTCCGGCCTCTCAGGTTCCTCCAGGCCCTGCACAGGGAACGCAACCGGCGCAAAAGACTGCGCCGATCGTGCGCCAAATCGAAATCCAGTACGCCGGACCGGCCACCTTGAGCCGTCAGAGAATTCTTTCAAACATGAAGACCACCGTCGGCCAGCCCTATTCGGAAACGACGATCGAAGATGACGTGCGTTCCCTTTATGGCACGGGTCTCGTGACGAACGTTAGAATTTATGGGGAACCGCTGCCTGACGGCGTGAAAGTGATCGTGGTTATTCAGACCCGCGTGACGCTCACCGAGGTTGCGATTCAAGGGAACGAAGTTGTGAGTGCAAAGCGTATTCGGCGCGAATTGGCTTTAAAAACCGGTGCCGCGCTGGACGAACAAGCGCTTGAACAGGCCCGCCAGAGGGTGGTGGAGCTGTACCAGAGGCGGGGTTATCCCGATATCGATGTTCAATACAAGGTCGACACGAATGAAGAGAGGGGTACGGCCCGCGTAACCTTTGCTATAAGCGAGGGTAGAAAAGCGGTCGTCAAAACGATTCGATTCGTCGGTAACTATTACCTCAAGCCCAAGCAAATCCGTAAGGTAATGAAGACGAAACAGAATAACATTCTCGGTTTCGTTACCGGAGCGGGCCGTCTGAACAATCAGCAACTCGATGAAGATGTTCAAAAGATAAAGGAGCTTTACCAGGACAACGGGTACGCGGATGTACAGGTTACCGACGTGAAGATCGATCGTCTGGACAAAAAGAACGTTGCTATCACGATTTATATCACTGAAGGCGCGCAGTACCACGTTGGCACGGTGGCAATTAACGGCCTGCATGTCGTGACCGAGCCAAATTTTCGAAAGGTTATTAAAGTCACAGAAGGGAAGGTCTTTTCTCCGCAGAAGCTTCAAAAGGATATCAAAGCGGTTGAGGATGCTTACGGAGTCGCCGGGTACGCCGATGCAAAGGTGAATGTCGAGACGACGCCCGCCGGACCTGCTCTGGTCAATCTCTCTTATAAGATTGATGAGGGAATTCAGTCATTCGTTGAGCATATTAACATCAGCGGCAATACACGAACGAAGGATAAGGTCATACGCCGCGAAATCGTTCTGTCTCCCGGCGATGTGTTTGACACCGTTAGAGTCGACATCAGCAAGAAGCGGTTAGAGGGCCTGCAGTACTTCGAGCGCGTGGATACCTACGCCAGCGACACGGTTGTTCCGGGACGGAAGGATCTGAACGTGGTGGTTCAGGAAAAGCGAACCGGAAGTCTGAATTTCGGCTTGGGCTTCAGCTCAACGGATGGATTGGTCGGTTTTTCTGAGTTGTCACAAGGGAACTTTGATATTACAAATTGGCGGACGTTTACGGGCGGCGGTCAGAAGTTCCGCGCTCGAGCTCAGCTCGGCACCCTGCGAAAAGACGCAAGCATTGAACTGACAGAACCGTACTTTCTGGATCAGCGATTGGCCTTGGGTGGGCGACTCTTTTACGATAGCTCAAATTTTAACAGCGACCAGTATGACCAGCGTAACTACGGCTTCAACCTTTTCTTGCGAAAGCCTATTACGAATTTCCTTGCCGCCAGACTCGACTACACCATTCAGGAAATCCAGATCTATAACATCTCATCGAGTATCACTGATGAACTCTTCGAATTGATCCGGTTAGGGGGCGAGGCGAACCTTGAGAGCCGGATGACGCTGGGACTGACTTATGATACCCGGGATAGCGCGTTTTTAACTCGGAAAGGCACCAGAATTGACCTCTCGACCTATACAGCTGGCGGTTTCCTGGGAGGCACGGTTCAGGTATACGGGTTCGATCTCGACGGATCCCAGTATTTTCACCTGCCCTACGATACGATTCTTCTGGTAAACGGCGAGGTTGCTGTGACTTCGAGATGGGGAGATCAGAATATCGTTCCGGTTTATGACCGCGTCTACTTGGGTGGCGCGTATAACCTTCGAGGGTTCAGGTTCCGCAACGTTGGCCCCAAGGACAATAACGGGAACCCGATCGGGGGCGATACGCTTGCTCGGTTCACGCTGGAGTATACGATTCCGATCATCCAGCGGATCCGAGCAGCGGTCTTTTACGATGGCGGCTTTGTCAATCCAGGGGCGTGGAGTTTCAGCCCGGTAAAGGTACCGAACTCGAAAGGGAAGTTCTCGGGTGGATTTGCGGAGGACATTGGTTTCGGCGTACGATTAGACTTGCCAATAGGCCCAATCCGGCTTGATTACGGTTTTCCAATCCAAGAGGATAGTTTCAGCAGCAGGAGCGGTCAGTTCCAATTTAGCGTCGGATATCAATTTTGAACGGAACCCCTCTCTGGTGGTCTGAGGTCCAGTCCCATTCGTTTATCTGTAAGCTCTATTTTTATGAAGAAATCCTCATTCTTAACGTTGATCGGTGCGCTGGCTTTGGGCTGTAGCTTGCCCTCCCCGGCGCATGCTGAAATGAAGGTCGGCACCATCGACATGCAAAAGGTCTTTACGGCCTACTACAAGACTCATGAAGCTGAAGACAAGCTCAAGGATGCTCAGAAGGCATACAAAGATGAGCTCGATCAGCGGATGGAGGCTTACAAGAAGAATCTCGACGGGATCAATAAGCTGAACGAAGAAATTAATAAACCCGAACAGAGCAGCGCTTCGAAGGATCAAAAAGCGCAGGAACGCGATTCCAAGATCTCAGAAACGAAGGGCTTGGAGAAGGAGATCTCTGATTTTCGGGCGACTCGCGAGAAGCAAATCCAGGATCAGTTGAAGCGGATGCGCGACGAGATCGTGGAAGAGATAATGAAGGTCGTAAATGACCAAGTAAAGTCCCAAAGCTACGATGTCGTCTTTGATCGCTCGGGATTTAGCGCGAACAATATTGTCCCAGTATTGCTATACTCGAAGGACAACTACGATTTTAGCGAGTCCGTGATAACGAAGCTGAATTCAAGTAGGCCGGCTGCGGCTTCTGCCCCTGCCCAGAAAGCAGGACCGGCCTCGACGAATACCCCGGCAACGACGGTCAAGCCGGCGGGCGATTTGAAGAAACCCAGGTGATCCGAGGGGTCATGTCTCAATATTCAACATACGCCTGAAGCCTCGCCAGGAACCGGCGGTTTCCGGCTTTTCGGCCTTTTAGCTTCTCGCAGTCGCCGGTAGGCTATATCAACACCATTTCACGGGCGTCGACAGAGCGGACGCCCGCCAGGTGGTCCCCAGCAATGGCCTCTATTCCCGTTAGCCGGCCAGTCAGCCGATGTTCTCGGAAATCCAGGACAGATAGGCCGGCAGTCCCTTGGAGATTTGGGTTGCAATCAACTCGGGCAGTTCGTAGGGGTGCAACTCCTTGAACGCTGACTCCAGTAGACCGAATTTGTCCCCGGTGGTTTTCAGGATAGCCAGGACTTCGTGCGACCGTTCGATCTTTTCTTTCCATCTATAAATCGATTCGACGCCAGGCAAGATATTGCCGCAGGCAACCAGCTTGCTCTCAACCAACCGACCAATGACTCGTCGAGCGCTCTCCTGATCGGGAAAGGTGCAAAAAACGGTCAGGTACTCGTCCTCCATGTCGGGCGTCACCGAAGAAATCGGTCAAGATTCTCGTCCTCCCAGCGTCTCGCTCTGGAATAACAGTGAAACTGGCGTTCGCGCCTGTAAAATTCTCGAGTGTGAACCCTTCGGCGTCCGTATTCGTCAATCTCTTCGGGAACAACGGCGTGCAACATCTCGTGGTAGACGACGTATTCGAGGAACCAGGTAGGGACAAATGGTGCATCCAGCAGGGGATGGATGCGGATCATTTTGTCTTCCTCCTGTATCGTTCCGAAGACAAAATATTCCCTGGGGGGGCGCCTCCGCCTCCGGCCCCAGGTAATCTTGTATCCTTTGAGCGCATTACAAAAATATTGGGCGTTCAATTTGTCGAACATCACCTTTAGGTCAAAATACTGACCTTCGGGGGAAAAAAGGAGCTGCCGTTGGACGGGAAGCTTTTTGAATGAAAGTTTTCTCTTTCGCTTTCCCATAGGACAAGTGCCCATATTTTAGAGGCTAAAAAACAAGTCGCAACCAGAAACGGAAAAGTTGGGAACAAAAATTTTCGCGCCGCCGTTCGCCGCCGAAACAGCCGAAAAACTTTCGGTTTTTTACTTTGCGTCCTATCCTTGAGGTGGCGAGCAAAAATACATGCCATTGCGAGGTCAGGAGACGGTGCACTACAAATGCATGATGGCCGGAGCTTATACTTCCGGGGCCTCCTCCACCTCATCCTGGGAGACTACGGGTGCTATGTCTTGCAGCGTCTCTCCTTCCCGGAGATCCATTAGCTTTACTCCCATTGTGTTGCGACCGGTCTCTCGCACTTCGCTGACCCGAATCCGGACCATTTGCCCTCCGGTCGTAATCAACATTAACTCGTCCGATTCATGGACGGTCAATGCGCCAACCACATCTCCGGTTCGTTCCCCGGTTCTCATGGTTATGATTCCTTTGCCACCTCGAGACTGAACCCGATATTCTTCGAAGCCTGTTCGCTTCCCGATTCCATTGGACCCCGCTACGAGCAACTGGGCGTCGGCAATAACCTTGGCTATCCCGACAACTTCGTCGCCCGGCTCGGGCCGAATGCCCCAAACGCCTACGGCATTTCGACCCATATCCCGGACTTCGACTTCGTGGAAACGAATACTGATTCCCTGGCGCGTAATAAGCACTACTTCGTCATTGCCATTGGTGAGAAGCGCGTCGATCAACTCATCTCCCGGCTCAATTTGGATCGCAATGATGCCCCCTTTCCGCACGTTCGCAAAATCCGCAAGGTTCGTCTTCTTAACGATGCCTGACCGAGTGGCAAACATGATATGCAGAGCCGGATTCCAGGTGCCACCCTCGGTGTCAGCCTCCCCGTCTTCGCCCTTTGCTTCAATCCGAAGAGTTGCCGCGATTTTCTCGTCGGGCCTCAGCTCCAGCAGATTGGCAATGGAACGGCCTTTTGAGGCACGACTCATCTGGGGGATCTCGTAGACCTTTTCCACGTAACAGCGGCCCGTCCGCGTGAAAAACATCAACGAATCGTGCGTGCTCGCGGTGAAGAGGTGCTCGACGAAATCCCCCTGATCACCGGCAATTTGCGATTCGCGAGTCGCCATCCCGATCACGCCGCGGCCACCGCGACGCTGGGCTCTAAATTCACTCTCTGCGGTTCTCTTGATGTATCCGCCATGGGTGATCGTGATAATACACCCTTCGTTTACGATCAGATCCTCGATGTCGATTTCTCCCTGTTCGGGAACAATCTCGGTAAGCCGTTCACTACCGTACTTCTCTTTAATGCGAACAAGTTCATCCTTGATGATTGTCATCACTCGGTCCGCTCGATTCAGAATATCGATCAGATCATCGATCTTCCGTATAACTTCACCATATTCGTTGATGGTCTTTTCGCGTTCGAGACCGGTTAGCTGGTACAATCGCAGGTCGAGAATCTGGTCCGCCTGATGTTCGCTGAAGATATAACGACCGTCGATCAATCGAGCCTCGCTTCGTATCCGAACACCAATGCCCTCGACAGTTTCCCTGCTGAATTCATATGCGAGGAGTTTAACTCGTGCTTCCTCGCGATTGGCGGAACTGCGAATGATCTCGATAAAGTCATCGAGATGCGCTAACGCAATTAAATACCCTTCGAGCGTCTCTGCTCGCGCCTCGGCCTGTCGTAACAGAAATCGTGTTCTGCGTAGAACAACATCGCGACGATGCTCGATATAGCATTGAAGCGCCTCCTTAAGCGAAAGCAGTTTTGGGCGGCCATGATCGATAGCGAGCATGTTGACCGCAAACGAGCTCTCCATAGAGGTATGCCTGTAGAGGTTGTTCAGGACGACTTTCGAATTTGCGTCCCGCTTCAATTCGAGCTCAATACGAGTATTTTCGTCCGATAGATCTCGGACATCGCTTATATCGGTAATGACTTTCTCCTGAATCAGTCCGGCGATGCGCTTTATCAGTTCTGCGCGATTGACGTTAAACGGGATTTCAGTAATGACGATTTGTTCCCGACCGTTCCTGGCCTCTTCGATTGCCGCTTTGCCGCGAACCTTCAGGCTTCCCCGGCCAGTTTCGAAGTATTGCCGGATCCCGGTCACGCCATAGATAGTACATCCGGTCGGAAAATCGGGTCCTTTGATCAGCTTAAGAAGGTCATCAACGGTGATCTCTGGATCATCGATGAGCGCACAAATGCCAACCACGACTTCACCCAGATTGTGCGGAGGAATATTAGTCGCCATGCCGACAGCGATACCCGTACCTCCGTTTATCAAGAGATTCGGAAACGCGGCAGGGAAGACGGTCGGCTCCTGCGTCGTATCATCGTAGTTTGGAACAAAGTCGACCGTGTCTTTGTCCATATCCTCCATCAAAATCGAGCCAAGATGTGTCAACTTCGCCTCGGTATACCGCATGGACGCCGGAGGATCGCCGTCCATCGATCCAAAGTTTCCCTGGCCCTCGATGAGAATTTCTCGCATTGCCCACGGCTGAGCCATATGCACGAGCGTGGGGTAAATGGCCATGTCACCGTGCGGGTGATAATTACCCATCGTCTCGCCAACGATCTTGGCGCATTTACTATGCTTCCGGTTCGGGAGGAGTCCCAGACCGTTCATCGCGTACAGGATGCGCCTCTGGGAGGGCTTCAGCCCGTCGCGGGCATCAGGAAGAGCCCGCGAAATGATGACAGACATGGAGTAATCGAGAAATGATTTCGACATCTCCTCTGCCACATTGACCGGTTCGACTTTTTCATTGGGGTGAATTGGCATTTGAAAAGTCCTTCAAATTTTTCCGATTTCTCTCTTCTCTGGACGGTCTAACAATCGGGTCCGGAGAAATCAGGCGAATCGCAAAAGGCAAAATTGGTAGAAGCATCGATTTCCCCCAGAAGGAGCCCTTAACGAGCGGTCAAAAATCGCGATTGACGCCGCTCTAAACACTGCGGTCGGTCGGGAGTCTCCCAGGGAAATCAGACGTCAAGGTTTCTCACATTCAGAGCATTATCCTCGATGAAGGCACGGCGCGGCTCCACCACGTCGCCCATCAAGATCGTGAACATCTTGTCCGCTTCCCCGGCATTATTCTCGTTAAGATCTACCCGGAGAAGCTTGCGGTGCGCAGGGTCCATTGTCGTTGCGAAGAGTTCTTTGGCGTTCATTTCGCCCAAACCTTTAAACCGCTTGATCTGTACACCCCTGCGACCGATTTCCTTGATCACGTCAAGGATTTTCGGGATGGAGAAGATCGGCGTCACAACCGCCCTTTCGCCTTCTCCCTCGATCAACTCAAAGAGAGGCTCATGGCTTGCCGAGTAATGGTCGATAGTCATTCCGCGCCTCTCGAGTCCCTGAAAGACCTTTGCAACGGCATTCGATTCGTGAAGCTCAACCCGACGCGCTCTCCGGCGCATATGCGGGGCGATAGAACCGCTTCCATTCCCGTTGGCAGGAGGAGTGGCGCTCGGCGTTGCCAGATCGCCGTTTTCGGCGGCTGTGTCCTCTTCGTAAAGATCTAGATCCAGATTCTGATCCGCGAAGTCCCTGAGTTCGGCTTCGTCGTGGAAATACTTGACATATTCGTTGTTTCCCTCGCGTACTTTTACCAGATATTCGGGAAGTTTGCCAGAAACTGCGCTTCGGTGAGAAAGGTACTCTTCAAAATCGCCTCCATGACTCCTGATTGAATCGCTGAGCTTCGATAATCGCTCAAGCAGATCGAGCACTTCTCCAAGTTGCTCCCGGTTAAATTCTCTGCCGTCTGCCAGATGTTTGAGGCGCACCTCCTCCGCCCCTAGAGCGATGAGAATTTTGCTGAGCTGCGCGTCGTCGTCCACGTATTCCTCGCGTTTTTTTCGCTTGATCTGATAAAGAGGCGGTTGGGCGATATAGATATGACCGCGTCGCACAAGTTCCTGCATCTGGCGATAGAAGAACGTGAGAAGAAGCGTCCGAATGTGCGAGCCATCCACATCCGCATCCGTCATGATAATGATCCGGCCGTACCTAAGCCTTTCTAGGTTGAATGACCCTTCGCCATCACCATCGCCGATCCCGGTGCCAATGGCCGTTATCATTGTCTGTATCTCCTGATTCTGAAGCACCTTGTCCAGGCGCGCCTTCTCGACGTTAAGGAGCTTCCCTCGGATTGGAAGGATCGCTTGGAATCTGCGGTCGCGTCCCTGTTTCGCCGAGCCACCCGCAGAATCTCCCTCAACAATGTACAGTTCTGTCAGGGCTGCATCTCGTTCGGAGCAATCGGCGAGTTTGCCGGGAAGCCCTCCGCCGGTTAGGGCGGTTTTGCGAACTGCTTCTCTTGCTTTTCGTGCGGCTTCGCGCGCGCGTGCCGCCATCAAGCATTTTTCGATGACCTTCTTTGCGACAGCGGGGTTCTCTTCACAAAAACGGCTCAGACCTTCGTAAATTACAGATTGGACGACCGGCTTAATCTCGTTATTGACCAGCTTGCTCTTTGTCTGAGAACTGAATCGGGGATTTGTGAGTTTGATGCTGAGAATGCACACAATGCCTTCCCGCAAATCATCGCCGGTCAGGTCCGGGTCTTTGTCTTTCAGAAGACTATTGGCTTTTGCGTAATTTTTTATCGCATTCGTAAGCCCTGTTTTCAGTCCCTCCAGATGCATTCCGCCATCGCTATTCGGGATGGAGTTTGCAAAACATTGAATGTACTCGGAGTACGCGTCCGTATACTGGAGAACCACGTCGACGTAACAAATCTCGGGCTTATCATCGACCAGAAATTCCCTCATCCCGCTGATGGAGATCGGCGTAGGATGAATCAACTGTTTGGTCTCGCCAAGTTCCCGCACATATTGGGGAATACCCTGCTTGTAAAGAAAGACCTCGCGCCGGCGCGGTTCTATACGCTCATCCGCCAGATGGATCTCCAGTCCCTTGTTCAAAAAGGCGAGTTCTCGCAGTCGGGTCGCAAGAATGTCGAACTTGAATTCAGTCGTGAGGGTGAATATTTCGGTATCTGGCAAAAAGGTAATGAGAGTGCCGGAAAGCTTGCGGTTCTGGACCTCGCCAATCACCTCGAGTTTTCGGGTGGTCTTTCCCCTGGCGAACACAATGAGATAGACTTTACCGTCTCGAGTGACTTCGGCTTTGAACCACTCGGAGAGGGCGTTAACGCATTTGGCACCAACACCGTGGAGACCGCCGGAAAATTTGTAAGCGCCTTGCCCAAATTTGCCTCCCGCATGCAAGTTGGTAAGCACCAATTCGATGGCGGGCATTTGAAATTTTGGATGCATTTCGACAGGGATGCCTCGCCCGTTGTCGCGGACTGATACCGACCCGTCGATGTGAATCGTGACATCGATCTTTGAGCAGAATCCGGCAAGATGTTCGTCTATCGAATTATCAAGTACCTCGAAAACACAATGGTGGAGGCCGCGTTCGTCTGGATCTCCTATGTACATCCCGGGCCGCTTGCGAACCGCTTCCAGCCCTTCCAACTTGTCAATTTGCGCTGCGCCGTAATTCGAAATTTCAGACATACCTGAGAGACAGGCCTGAACTAATGAAGAGACCTGATAACCGCCTTTGTTAACGCTATATTAGGGCCTGAAGGAGGTATTTGCAAGCAATCACAATCCCCAAGGGATTGTGTATTTGTAACGTGGGATCCTCAGTATATTGCGCTCTGAGCGGTGTGAACAGCCGCACGGTAGAGGTGGAGTCCGAGGCGACAATTTCGGGGATGCGGCCAGCTCGCAGATCTGCTGAAAAGCGGCGGCTCAGCAGGAGCGGCTCGACTGAGGTCGCCGAAGTCGGTAGGAGGGCGAACGTCGGTAGGGCACGGCGGCCGCGGCTCGCCGGGAGCTCGCCCTAACGGACGCTTCGGCCTATCATCGGTAGGGCGAGCCTTCTGGCGAGCCGCATTCCGGTTCGGAGATCTGACCTGCCATTTTGCAACAAGCCAACCTGAGCTACTTTCCTTTCGCGATGGAGAGCTACGACTTTGTTGTTATTGGGGGAGGAAGTTCCGGGTACTCCGCTGCCGCGACCGCCGCACATTTGGGGCTGAAATCTGTTTGCATTGAGGGAGCGGAGGAACTCGGAGGGCTGTGTATCCTTCGCGGGTGCATGCCGAGCAAGACGCTTATCGAATCGGCCAACCGTTTTTCAACATTGCGCAGGGCGGAAGAGTTTGGGCTGAGCGCCGGGCATTTGGCCTTTGATGCTGCGGCGATCATAAGACGCAAAAGAAAGCTAATCGGGGGATTTGCCAAATATCGAGCGCAACAATTGAACTCAGGTCTTTTCAGGCTGGCGCGGGGTCGCGGCGCGTTCGTTGATCCGTTTCATGTCAAAGTGAGCTTCAGAGACGGCCGTGAAGAGACA
>DATMQC010000024.1:0-5666 GCA_035567275.1 Chthoniobacterales bacterium
GACCGCAGCCCTCCAGAGACCGATAGCGCAAGACCAGCAGCAACCTTCCACAGCTCTACACTGCGGGCGCCTGCGCCTGAAGAACCTCGGAAACTTCGGTTTGGACGCGCCAGCTCACGGCCTCGACGTCCGGGGACGGGGAAAGAGTCACAATCACCGATTTGGATGCAGGAGTATTGCTTTTGTCTGCCACGCTGCCGATCGGAACCAGCACGTTAGCCTCGGGAAAATAGGCTGCGACGCAGCCACGAGGAATCGAATAGGGTGCGACGAGAAACCGATACGCGTGGCGCTCATTGCCTTCGAAATGGCTGGTAATATCGACAGGTTGGCCCTGCACAAGTCCTGCCACCCTCATGTCCTCGGAATTCATGAAGATGACCCTTCGCCCGTTGTAGATACCGCGATAGCGGTCGTCCAATCCATAGATCGTTGTGTTGAACTGATCATGGCTGCGCATCGTCATCAAAACGTACTGCCCGGGATCAACGGGAAGGAGTTCAATCTGGTTGACGGTAAAATTTGCCTTTCCGCTTGATGTAGGAAACTCCCGCCGGTCCCGTGGCGGATTTGGCAAATAAAAGACTCCTTTAGATATTCGATGATTGAATTGTTCGAAGCCCGGAATCACTTGCTCGATTTCGTCCCGAATCAAATTGTAGTCGGCGGACCATCTCGACCATTCCAGCTTCGGTCTATTTCCTAATACCGCCTCCGCCAGCCGCGCCACAATTACAGGTTCGCTTAACAACTGGTTGGAAGCAGGCGGCAAATGGCCGCGTGAGGGATTAATGATTCCCATGCTGTCTTCGACGGTCACAAACTGGTCGCCGCTTGGCCGGTGGTCCACTTCAGAACGGCCGAGACAGGGCAGAATCAGAGCCGTCCGGCCCGTTACAAGATGCGCTCGGTTCAGCTTCGTCGAAACATGAACAGTGAGCCGGCATTGTGTCAGGGCTTCGGCCGTGAATTCGGTGTCTGGAGCCGCGGACAAGAAATTTCCTCCCAAAGCAAAGAAAACCTTAATTTGGCCGCGATGCATTGCTTTAATAGTCTCGACGGTATCCTTTCCGTGATCCCGCGGAGGCTGGAATTGATAGCGCCGTGCAAGTCTGTCGAGAAGAGAAGGAGCGGGTTTCTCCCATATGCCTACGGTGCGGTCTCCCTGAACATTGCTGTGTCCCCGGACCGGACAAACCCCTGCCCCCGGCCTTCCGACGTTTCCTCTCAGCAGTAGAAAATTAACGATCTCTCGAATCGTGGAAACGGCATTCTTATGCTGCGTGAGCCCCATTGCCCAGCAACAGATGATTCTTTCAGCCGCTAGCGCCAGATCGGCAGCCTGGCGAATCTGGGAGCGATCCAGACCGCTGCTCTTGATGATCTCCTGCCAGTCCACCTTGTCCAGCGACGAGATCAGTGCATCGTAGCCGGTCGCGTGGCGAGCGATAAACTCGTGATCGAAAATTTTCCCCGGTTGCTTCCTCTCCTCATCGAGAAGCTCTTTCATGATGCCTTTAAACAGGGCAAGGTCCCCGTTGATCTTCACGGGCAACCAGAGATCCGAAAGGGGAGTTCCCGTGCCGATAAAAGTCGTTACCGCTCTGATCGGGTCGTTGAAATTTTGGGGATTGGGATCCTTGAAACGAAAATTTCCGGTCTCCGGCAGCGGATTGATGCTGAGGATTTTAGCTCCTCGTTCTTTCGCATGTTCCAACGAAGTCAGCATTCGCGGATGATTCGTTCCCGGATTTTGGCCCACGATAAAAATCGCGTCTGCCTTCAAAAAGTCATCCAGGGTGACCGTTCCCTTGCCGATGCCAATGGTCTCCATCAGAGCGGCGCCGCTCGATTCGTGGCACATATTCGAACAATCGGGAAGATTGTTGGTGCCGTACAGACGAACGAACAACTGGTAAAGGTAGGCCGCCTCATTGCTTGTTCTGCCGGAAGTATAAAAGGCGGCTTCGTCAGGCGACCGAAGATCGTTGAGCTCTTGTGCCACCACCGCGAAAGCTTCTTCCCACGTAATCGGTTCGTAGCGATCGTTCGATTCTGCCTTGACCATTGGATGGGTCAGCCGTCCCTGCTCATTCAGCCAGAAGTCGGAGCGCCGCAATAAATCGCTAATGGGATGAGCACCGAAGAACTGAGGGGTAACCCGCCTCCGGGTCCCTTCGTCCGAAATGGCCTTGGCGCCGTTCTCGCAGAATTCGGCTACGTGCCGGTGTTCATCCGGACTTGGCCACGCACAGCTCTGGCAATCGAAACCGTCGACCTGATTCAGCTTCAGAAGCGCTCTTGTTCCCCGGAGCACACCCATACGACCCCACACATAACGCAGCGACTGTTTGACTCCTTCGATACCCGCTGCGCTCGTATGGGCTTTACCCAACCTAATACCTTCGACTTCAACGGGAGTTTGGGCGCCGGGGGTAGTCCCTTCTGTGTGCAACAGGGACTGATCGGCTGGTTCCTGCCCGGGTTGAACCGGATCGCCGCTCGTTCTCGGCCCCGAAGGAGATGCCGGTGTTTCGTCAAGAGGGCGGGAAGCCATAGGTCTTTACGGTTCAGTTTTCGACGCCAGGCCTGAAGCATCCATGATGATCGCGTCCGAAGATCGGACGCGATCCAAACCCGAGTATAAATTAAAGCGATTCCCTCTCAAAAATCCAACGAGCGTGGAACCGTACTTGCGTGCGAGTTCAACCGCCAAGCTCGAAGGGGCGCCGACCGCGGCCATGAATGGAATTCCGCTCATGATCGATTTCTGAACGAGCTCAAAGCCGGCTCGGCCACTGACAAACAGGAGAAGATCCGAAAAATCCTCTCTTCCACGCCGAAGCTCGGCTCCAATCAACTTATCGACTGCATTGTGGCGGCCCACATCTTCGCAAATGCCTATGATATGGCTATTTGAGTCACAGAGAGCCGCGGCATGAAGCGCGCCCGTGGACTCGAAAATAGGCTGCTTTTCGCGTACCATTAGCGGGACGCGGAGCAGCGCGTCAACCGACCACCGTGGCCGTGCGGCGTCGAGATGGATTTCACGATTCATCTCCAATGCCTGCAGGGATGTTTTCCCGCAGACACCGCAACTTGACGAGGTGTAGAAGTGCCTTTCGAGCCGGCGAAGATCGACATCGGAATTTATCGTCAGCGCTACCGACGAAGAAGGTCCTGTTTCGATGTCTGCGATCGTCTCTGCGGCATGAATGATTCCTTCCGTATAGAGAAAGCCGATCGCGAGTTCCTCATCCATTCCAGGAGTACGCATCGTGATGGAGATCGGCTTACGAACGAGGAGTCCTTTGCGACGGAAGCAAACCAGGATCTCAAGCGGTTCCTCGACGGCGAGCTGGTCAAGAATGCTAAGAGTAGGCTGGTTCGCGGTGTAACGCTGGACCCCAAAGCCATGAACACCAAAAGATTTATTCTGCGCGAGACGGGACATGTTGCGGGACAACAGCAACTTAGACGTGTTCGCCCCGCCGGGCAAATCCGGGCTGTAGCCAAGTGAGCCGGCACGGAGGCCGTCCCTCCCATAATTGAACGGCCGGCTTGGAGATCCGGCCCTGTCGCTTCGTCTGGAGGGGAGTTGCTTGCAACTCCCGCAGGCAAATTATCCTTTGGCGCGCATGCGGGCGTTACGAGCAACGCCCCTCCAGCATCTCTTCCCCAAATTCCGGTTTTACTACCAATTCAGGTAGAACTATCCTTCCGGGTGTGGCCACTACCGATTTCGAGATTCGCCATTTGTTTGTTTCTAAGGGGCACAACTTTGTCGGCCACCACCAGAAGCCGCCGGGAACGCTCACTATGACGGAAGTACAGGAAATAACATGCGTTGCCGGCAAAGGGATCGTCGGAGACAGGTATTTCGGCTTCAGAGAAAACTACAAAGGCCAAATCACTTTCTTCGAACAAGAAACGCACGAAGAGCTTTGTGCGCAGTTAGGCGTGGGGGATCGCGGCCCTGAAGTTTACCGCCGGAATGTGATTACCGGCGGGGTGCGCCTGAACGATTTGATCGGTGTGGAATTTGAACTCCAGGGAGTCCGCTTTTTTGGCCGAGAAGAGTGCCGCCCTTGTTACTGGATGGATTTCGCGTTTTCGTCAGGAGCCGAAGACGCGCTGAAGGGTAAGGGAGGATTGCGGGCAGAAATTCTTACCAACGGTCATCTGCGGCGCACAAACGCGTAAAATTGACCCTCGGGGGCTATTGTGGAGAACTCTAAGGCCACACTTACGATCAACGAGATCTATCGCTCGATCCAGGGAGAGAGCACCTGGGCGGGCTTACCTTGTGTGTTTATTCGGCTGACATTCTGTGATCTGCGCTGCACGTATTGCGACACCGCCTATGCCTTTTACGCAGGCAAAAAGACGAGGCTATCGGAAATTGTCGAACAGGTCCTGGCTTTCGATTGTCCGCTGGTGGAGATCACGGGTGGTGAGCCGCTTTTGCAGAAGAATGTTCTTCCCTTGATGAAAGAGCTTTGTGACCGTCAAAAGACTCTCCTCATTGAAACGAGCGGAGCCCACGACATCTCACAAATCGATCCGCGGGTCCATCGTATTATGGATCTCAAGACACCCGGAAGCGGTGAATCAGAACGCAACCGGTACGAGAACATCGCTCATCTTACCAAGGGAGATGAAGTCAAGTTTGTGATTGGTTCCCGCGAGGATTATCTCTGGTCCAAACAAAAAATTCAGGAGTTTCAACTTTCGGATCGGTGTGGGACTGTGCTTTTTTCCCCTATTTTCGGGCGGATCGAGCCACGCGCCATCGTGGAATGGATGCTGGAGGATCGGCTTCCAGTAAGGTTCCAATTGCAGTTGCACAAGTTTATTTGGGCGCCTGAAACCAAAGGGGTATGAAGGCCAGACTCACAAGAGAATTCTTCTTTGAATCGGCGCAGACGCTGCCGAAAGCACCGCCCGGGCATAAATGCGCCAGGATGCATGGTCACAGTTTCAGAGTTGAAGTGTCAATCGAAGGCCAGGTGAATGCGGAGACTGGCTGGATTTACGATCATGCGCTGATTGGCGAAGCAATGAAACCGATAGTGGCGCAGTTGGACCACGCGTACCTCAATGATATTCCCGGCCTGGAAAACCCAACCATCGAGTTAATGGCTGCGTGGCTGTGGCAAAAACTTGCTCCTTGTTGCCCGGGTCTGTGCGAGATTGTGGTTCACGAGACCCCGTCCGCTCGCTGTGCCTATCGCGGCGAGTAGACACACGATTTCCTTGCCACAATCGCTCGATACGATTTAAGAATGCCGCCGAAATGGGTCACGTTCAGAGTCTGGTCGCCGCCGGGTTCGTCTGGTTGGCGTGTATCGGCGAATCTCGTGGCGACTCATTTACGTTGGATTTGACGACAACGGGCCAGCCCCAATTTCCGATCTGGATGCCGGAGCGTCCCCTGGCGGCGCCCAAGCCTCAGGCCGAACTCTCTTTTGCTGTCGTTCTCGGTCCGAATGATGATGATCTGGCTCTCACCGTGGTATTTCAGGAGGAGGTTGGCGGTTTTTTGAGCGTCTACTGGGAAGACTTATTCGGAAAGCGTGAGTTACTTGCACCAAATTTGTTTGAGAACATCGGATTACCCAACCAGAGAACTCTTCTGATCAAGAGACCGACGATGGGAGGTCCCG
>DATMQC010000025.1:0-14257 GCA_035567275.1 Chthoniobacterales bacterium
CCTGGATTTCTCTTGTGCTCTCTTTGATGCCGAAGGGAGGCTGGTCGCAAATGCGCCGCATGTCCCGGTGCACCTGGGCTCTATGGGAACCGCGGTACGTGCCATTATCGAGCGCCGGGGAATGAATTTGCGGCCGGGAGATGTCTACGCGCTGAATGATCCCTTTGCCGGCGGCACGCACCTTCCGGATATCACCGTTGTCACCCCGGTATTCGCGCGTTCCGATATTCCGCGATTCTGGGTGGCGAGTCGCGGACATCACGCGGATGTCGGCGGTGTGTCACCCGGATCTATGCCGCCCGATAGCCGCGTAATTGAAGAGGAAGGCGTCTTAATTACAGACTTTCTTCTGGTGCGCAATGGGGAATTTCGGGAGGCGACATTTGTATCACTGATGAGTAGCGGCCGGTACCCCGCTCGAAATCCGGAACAGAACCTGGGAGATATCCGTGCTCAGATCGCTGCGAACGAGAAGGGTATCCAGGAACTGAAGCGAATCGTCGATCAATTCGGGCTCGAAGTGGTCGAAGCTTACATGTATCACGTGCGGCGGAATGCGGCTTCCGAAGTGCGTTCGGTGATTTCCAAGCTTCACTCCGGCCACTTCATCCAGGAAATGGATTCAGGGGCAAAGATCAGCGTTCGAATCGAGCCCGTGGGCCAGCATGTGAAAATTGACTTCACTGGTACCTCCGGCCAACAAGCCGACAATTTCAATGCCCCATCGTCGATCGTTCAAGCGGTGGTTCTTTATGTTCTTCGAACATTGATCAACGCGGATCTGCCGTTGAACGATGGCTGTCTGGAGGCCGTCGATCTTGTTATACCTCAAGCCTCAATGCTGGCACCTCGGCCTCCGGCGGCTGTCGCTGCGGGTAACGTCGAAACTTCGCAGGCTCTCGCGAACGCGCTTTACGGAGCGCTGGGCGTTTTAGCCGGAAGCCAGGGCACAATGAACAATTTGACCTTCGGAAACAGCGAATACCAATACTACGAGACAATTTGCGGAGGAGCTGGAGCCGGCCGCGGTTTCGATGGCGCTTCTGCAGTGCACACTCACATGACCAATTCCAGGTTGACGGATCCGGAAATCCTTGAGTTGCGCTACCCGGTATTTGTCGAATCGTTCTCCATCCGAAAGGGCTCCGGCGGCGAAGGAAGATGGCGGGGCGGCAATGGAGTGATCCGCAAAATCCGGTTCCGCGAATCGATGACCGTAGCGATTCTAGCCAATAGCCGCAGAATCGCGCCATTTGGAATGGAGGGTGGTGAACCGGGCCGAGTGGGGAAGACCACCGTTGCGCGAGCTGGCCAAGGGATGGAGGAGCTTGGAAGCTGCGCGAAAACAGAAGTGCGTTGCGGCGACACAATCATTGTTGAAACTCCCGGCGGCGGAGGGTTTGGCCGCGTTGAGCTTGAATCCGAAAAGAACTAGGTGAGGTGAACAGAGAGGACGACGGGGGCGAAAAAGAAGGGAGAAGAGACAGTTGAACGGAAGAGAACGAAGGTAACAAAGAAATTAGGATGGGAATACTCGGCTCGACGAGATGCCGAGGGATTCAACCGCGACCGTAGCGCCTTGAGCCAAATTAACGTAACTCCTTAAAGCTTCGTTACCTTTGCTACCTTCTGTTCAATCTCCTTCTAACCTTCTGTCAGGGGTCCGACGTGAACAGAAAAGACGATCGGTGAGAATACTCTTTACGGCCGACCTGCATCTTCTACGCGCTACCCGCGAGGGAATACTCAAAAAGGTTCGGGACTGGATCTCGTTGCTAAGGCCGGATGGTCTCGTTATCGCCGGAGACATTGCCAGTGCGTCCCAAGCTTCTGATGCTCTCCGAGAAATCCGGCGCTGTATTCCCGACCAACCGATAGCAGTTTGCCTCGGGAACCACGATTTTTGGCTTCATGAAGATGCTCGAAATGAATGCCGCGGACTATCAACGGTCATTGATCGCTATTGGGTACCTGCGGCCGAAGCGACTGGTATCACCCTGCTTGACCGTAAAAATTTCCAGATTGGAACGCTCACGATCGTAGGAGGCTATGGGCACTACGATCTCGGATTCGCCGTTCCCGGCCTTGCCTACCGAGGTCTGGCCGTAACCGAGGAGGACTATGTGCGCGGGTATCCTTATCCTGACAGCCCGTTGCGGTGGCGTGATTTCGAGCTTATGCCGGGCCCTCTCCATCCGCGAACCGTTGCTTTTGAACAGGTCCAGAGCGTTACAGCGCGCATCCGTGCAGTGGGCGATTCTCCCTTGATCGTTGTTCTCCATACACCTCCATTCGAGGAACTGCTTGGTATCCCGGTTTCGCCATCGTTGCCTGATGGATCGCCTCCGTCGCAGTACGCATTCTTTCGAGCTTACCTGGGCAATCGTGCCATGGGAGACGCCCTGCGGAACCTTAAGGAGAAACTTCTGGCTGTCGTTTGCGGGCATACGCATCGTGCCGCCGGCCCTGCAAGAGTACATGATATGATTGGCATCAATATCGGTTCCGACTACGGCCACCCCGAGGCGGCCGTCTATTCCTGTAAGACAATGACGATGGAGCGTGTTCCGAATGTGTAACTATTCGAATCACGAGTCGCTACTGATCCGCTTCCGGCGCCGTGACCGGATAGCCGTCGTTGCCGCCGTTGGAGCCGTGGTTGGTTGAGGTCACCGGCCATGGGTAGGTAGGGCCGCATCTCCGAGGCGGCCGGCGCGGCGCGGGTCGATTTTCGTTGCAATCTTGCCGGTTCTGACCGAACCTTTTTCTACAAGCGCCAGGTTGTTTTTCTGTTGTAGTGTTCTGTTCGAACTTTTTGTTGACCGTTTTCTTTGAACGCAAACCTCGTTGACGATTCTGTCAGGTCCGGCCATCTTGCCGATTCTTTTTCGGCCTCTATGGATCACATTCGGAACATTGCTATCATTGCCCACGTTGATCACGGGAAGACGACCTTGGTAGACCAATTGCTGCGCCAGTCCGGAACGTTCCGGGCGAATCAGAAGGTCGAAGAGCGGGTAATGGACTCGATGGATCTGGAAAGGGAAAAAGGGATCACCATCAAGGCGAAGAATGCCGCTTTCAGGTACAAGGATTACCACGTAAATATCATAGACACGCCCGGTCACGCGGACTTTGGCGGTGAAGTCGAGCGAATCATGAAGATGGTCGACGGAGTTTTACTGGTGGTCGACTCCCACGACGGTCCGCAGGCCCAGACAAAGTTCGTATTGCGCAAGGCGTTGCAAAACGGCGCACGACCGATCGTTGTTATCAACAAGATCGATCGCGAGAACGCTCGTCCGCACAAGGTATTGGACATGGTTTTCGACTTGTTCGTTGAGCTGAATGCCACCGACGAGCAGCTCGATTTCCCCGTGATTTACGCCAGTGCGAAAGAGGGTTATGCGATGAAGGAAATTCACGAGCCCAACACCTCGATGACTCCTCTTTTCGAAGCGATCATCAAACACATTCCCGCTCCGCCAAAGGTGATTGAAACCTACTTTCAGATGCTGATTTCCAACTTGGACTATTCAGATTACCTGGGAAGGCTCGCGTTTGGCCGAATCGTCAGCGGAAGGGTGAAGGTTGGGGATTCCATCGTGTGCATTCACAAAGATGGCCGGCGTGAGCGGCGGACCGCCACGGCGCTGTTCGGGCATCGAGGATTGGACCGGGTCGAGATCAGACATGCCGGTGCAGGTGACATCATAGGTCTGGCCGGTTTTGAAGAGGTTTCGATCGGTGAGACGTTCACCGACATAGAGGAACGGCCCGCGCTCGAATTTGTAGATATTGATCCGCCAACCATCCAGATGAATTTTCTCGTAAACGACTCCCCCTTGGCAGGACGTGAAGGAAAGTTCCTGACCGCCCGCCATATCAAAGAGCGGTTAGTCAGGGAATGTCGCACGAACGTGTCGCTCCAGTTCAGCGAGCAGGATGCGGCCGGGGTCTTCACCCTGAGCGCCCGCGGTGAAATGCAGATCGCGATTCTTGTGGAGCAAATGCGCCGGGAAGGATTCGAGCTTCTGGTGTCCAGGCCCGAAGTCATTCTGCGAAAAACCTCTCCGGGGAATACGCTGGAACCGTACGAGAATCTCTACGTGGATGTTCCAAACGCCAATCTCGGAGATATCCTCCAGGCGCTTGCTTCGAGAAAGGCAGAAATCACTAGGATGGACCACCAAACCCATACCGTTCTCGTTGAAGCAGTGATACCGACCCGGGGACTTATTGGGTTCGAAACCGATCTTGTGAATCTCACCAGAGGGCTGGGCTCGATGAGCCATCTGTTCAGGGAGTATGGACCTTTCAAGGGCGAAATCCTGAATAGGGCCAACGGGGTGCTCGTCGCGATGGAGGCCGGCTTGTCGACTGCATATGCTCTGAATAACGTTCAGGAGCGGGGCAAATTGTTTATCGGCCCACAGGAAGAGCTGTACGAAGGAATGATCGTTGGGGAAAATTCCCGTCCGGATGATCTCAACGTGAACCCTTGCAAGACAAAGCATCTCACGAATATGCGCAGCCAGGGAGAAGGCAAGGGTATCCAGCTGGCGCCGCCAGTACGAATGACCCTTGAACGAGCGCTCGAATATATCTCTCCTGACGAATATGTGGAAACGACGCCAAAAACGCTTCGGCTGCGAAAGAAAATCCTGGATTCAACGGCACGCAAGCGAGCATCTTCCAAAGTGAGTTGACAAATCAGTCTAATTGCGGTTTTCTCGATAGGTATCGCTTGTTGATGCGCTAATCGGCGGTTCTCTCTTGAAAGACTTCTGTCTCACCCATCGGTCGCAGGTGCGTCGCTAGTATAATTTTAACCCTTTTTGTGATTCTGTTTTTTTTACCCGGAGTATGGCGGGTCATAGTAAATGGTCAAAGGTCAAGCGCTTTAAAGGTGCGCTGGACGCGAAGCGCGGCAAAATATTCAGCAGGTTTTCAAAAGAAATAATGGTGGCTGCCCGAACAGGGGGAGGCGATCTGAACGTTAATCCTCGGCTCAGAACTGCTGTGGCTGCAGCTCGTGCTCAAAATATGCCAAATGATACGATCGAAAGGGCCATTAAAAAAGGAACCGGAGAGATCGCCGGAGGCGTACTCGATGAGTTGATTTACGAAGGATACGGTCCCGGAGGTGCTGCGATCATCGTCGAGGCTGCCACCGACAACAAAAATCGAACAGCAGCCGATATACGTAGCATTTTCAGTAAGAACCACGGCCACTTGGCGGCTTCCGGCGCTGTCTCCTATCTATTTAGACGAAAAGGCCTGATCACGATCTCGCGAGACGCGGTGGGAGAAGAACGGCTCATGGAGATTGCGCTGGAGGCGGGAGCCGAGGATCTGGCCGCCGATGAAGATTTGTATGTTGTAACGACGCCGCAGGACCGGCTCTATCAAGTGGGTGAGGCGGTCAGAAACGCGGGCATTCACGCGGAATCTCAAAAACTAACATTCTTGCCCGGCACAACAGTGAACATTGATCAGGAAGGGTTAGCATCGCAAGTATTGCGACTCTGCGATGCTCTCGAGGAGAATGACGACGTCCAGAACGTTTATAGCAACTTCGATATTTCCGACGAGTTGCTAACGAAACTCTCCGGTTGACCGTCGGGAAGCGAAATAGATCTAAAATGGAAGTTATGGCAGAAGCAAACGAACAACCCGCTTTGCTCAATCAACGAGTGGACTCAAGCAAAAAGACCCGGCGACCAAGAAACGCTGCCGGGTCGCGCAGGCCGTCGACAGCAAAAAGCGGCGTGCGAAGAACGAAACGGCCCGTCAAAGAGCCGGAGCCGGAGTCTGCCGACAATCACAATAACCCGGGTCAAGAAGTGTCTTCGGAGGAACTCAGCCAGGCAAATTCACAAATCTCGCTTCCGCTTCAACCAGTGGACGAAAGAGCGCCCAAAGCGTCCGTTTTCCCGGACGGTGGCGACAGAGCCGATTCGGGCGAGACGGAGGAAGAGGCTGTCTCACTGGCGGTCGCGTCTCCGAAGCTTCAGGAAGGGGCACCGGCAGCCGTTGACACCCCTAAATACGAGGCGGTTTTCGGCGAGGGCCTGATCGAGGTATCCGGAAAAGGTTTTGGATTTTTGAGGGATCCAAAGCGGAATTATACACAGTCCCCTCAGGACATTTTCGTGACGCCGGAAGTGGTTCGCAAGCATGCATTGCGCGATGGTCTTTGGATCAAAGGGGAAATCCGGAGAGGAAGTCGAGGTCCGCAATTGTTCAAGCTGACCCAGATTAATGGAGAGGATCCTGAAAGCTACCGGAATTTGCCGGTCTTTGAAGAGCTGACATCTATCAATCCGCTGGAAAGGATTCGGCTTGAAACGGTACCGGATCGATATACGACGCGCGTAATGGATCTGATGACTCCCATTGGCAAAGGACAGAGGGGGTTGATCGTAGCGCCGCCACGTACGGGAAAGACCACCCTGTTGCAACACATTGGCTGCGCCGTTGTGAAAAATCATCCCGAGATGAAGTTAATTATACTTCTGGTCGATGAGCGACCCGAAGAAGTCACCGAGATCCGGCGCACGGTTCCACAGGCTGATATCATGGCGAGCTCGAACGATAGCGATATCAAGAGCCACACGCGAATTGCGCAACTCGCGATCGAACGTGCGAAGCGTCTTGTTGAGGCGGGCAAAGATGTCTTTGTCTTAATGGATTCGCTTACACGCATTGGCCGCGCTTTCAACAACGCGATGGCCGGTGGTGGGCGCACCATGAGCGGCGGTATGGATTCCCGCGCAATGGAAATTCCGCGCAAACTCTTTGCTGCCGCGCGAAATACTGAAGAAGCGGGATCCCTCACAATTATGGCCACGGCCCTGATCGAAACCGGCTCAAAAATGGATGAACTCATTTTCCAGGAGTTTAAGGGCACAGGAAATATGGAAATGGTTCTCGATCGACAGATCAGCGACCAGCGGATCTATCCCGCGATTGATATATTCAAGTCTGGCACCAGACGCGAAGAACTGCTTCTCGCGGTGCACGATCTGGAAAAAATTAATACCATCCGGCGAGGACTTGCCGGCCATCGACCCCCGGAAGCGATCGAGCGACTGTTGTCGTTTCTCAAAAAATTTCCTACAAACGCACAGATGCTGCGCGAGATACCCGGTTAGAGGCAAGGTCGCCCGCCCGAATTCCCGTTGTACACCGTGAAAACGGAACAGTCGCCCGAACAACCCAAATATGTCGAAGTGGAAGTTCTGCCTCGGCGGGGTCAGGCACGGCAAAACTCCAGTCCTGATCCGTTCATAGAATTTGCTAGTCGCCTGCTCGACACGATTTTCGTTTTTCCCGGAACTCGAATCCGATTTGGGGTTGAGCCAATTATCGGTCTTGTACCGATTCTTGGTGATCAGGCGACATCCCTAATGTCTGCGGCTTTGCTGTACCGCAGCGTCCAACATCGATTGCCGAGGATCGCCCTTGTGCGAATGGCGCTGAATATACTGATCAACGGAGTGATTGGAATGGTGCCCGTGATTGGTGATCTCTTCGTCCTCTGGTACAAACCGAATATCCGGAATTATCGAATACTTCAAAGATATGCTGGCCACACGGATGTCGTCACAAAGGACGATTGGGTCTTTGTCTCCCTGCTGATCGGGATAACGTTTTTCCTGATGGTTTGTATCACCGTTTTACTTGCGTACACGGTTCTGAGTCAATTTCGCTGGTGGTAAACATCCGGTCGTTGACTCGATACGCCAGCAATCTCGAGTCGCGAAGCGATCGTTCTCGCGAGCGAGGCCGGCCTTAGACCGGCGAGATGTAAAGATCTCAAGGTCGCGTTGAGGCGCCGTTGAGCGAAGCGGCCTCGATGCACTAGAATCCTTGAAAAGCAAAACCACCTAATGATTAATGTGCGGATGCAGAAAAGAGCTTGACTCATCTGCAACCAGTTTTGCTTTTCAAGGATTCTAGTGCAAATGAATACAGTGTACCTTGTCGCCAACGGCGATCTTCGATTGTCGGCCAATCAAAAATGTGAACCTGCCCAAGCTGCGATGGAGAAAGCTCTAATCGAAGCGATTGAGCGGGAAGATTTGACTGTAAAGCGAGGGCATCCGTTCGATGAAACGAAGGGACATGGGTTTATTGACAGCCAGAAAATGGGATTGCGCGTATTCAGGTCGATCCCTAAAGAAGCGCCACTCGTAGTGGCGGAAGCAGTCTGGCAGTATAGCCAGCATCTGCTTGGGGGGTTGATATCCCACAGAGGACCTATCTTGACCGTCGCCAACTGGAGCGGAACGTGGCCCGGTTTGGTGGGACTATTGAACTTAAACGGCAGCCTTACAAAAGCCGGGGTCAAGTACAGCACGCTCTGGAGCGAAGACTTCAAAGACAAGTTTTTTACCCGTAAGCTTCGCGACTGGCTCGATTACGGTAAGGTGAAACACGACACATCACATGTCGTAAAATACAAGGATTCAAAGGTTCCCGCTTCGGCCAAAAAATTGGGAGAGAAAATCGCCCAAAAACTTCGGGATGAACAGAGCATCATGGGAATTTTTGACGAAGGTTGTATGGGGATGTACAACGCGATAATTCCCGAAGAGCTTCTACATCCGACGGGGATTTACAAAGAGAGACTCAGCCAATCCAGTTTGTACGCCAAGATGCTTACGGTGTCTGATGAGGAAGCGCGAAGGATTTACGAATGGCTCGTCACGAAAGGCGTCAGGTTTCAGTTTGGACCGAACGAAGAAAATGACCTTACTGAGAACCAGGTTCTGCAGCAGTGTAAGATGTACGTCGCGGCCGTAAGATTAGCTGATGAGTTTGGCTGCTCGACGATTGGAATTCAATACCAGCAGGGGTTGAAGGATTTGACACCCGCTTCGGATTTAGTGGAGGGGTTGCTGAATAATGTCGATCGGCCGCCTGTCTGTCACGAGGAAACGGGTAAGGAACTTTTCGCTGGAGAAGCCCTGCCGCATTTCAATGAAGTCGACGAATGTGCGGGATTTGATGCCCTGATAACCAACAAGGTTTGGGTGCAACTCGGCTACGCGCCCGAAACGACACTTCACGATCTCAGATGGGGTCGGCATTTCAAAAACTCCGAGCTTAATGCTTACGTATGGGTTTTCCTCATTAGCGGGGCCGCGCCTCCTTCTCATTTTATCGGAGGTTACAAAGGTACCTCCAGCGAACGCCAGCCACCGATGTATTTCCGGCTTGGCGGTGGAACCTGCAAGGGCATAAGCAAGCCCGGCTGGATAGTCTGGAGTCGTGTTTACATAGCCGGCGGACAGCTCTGTTTTGATACTGGGCTGGCTGAGGTTGTAGAACTACCCGCAGAGGAAACGAACGACCGATGGCAGTTGACGACTCCACAATGGCCAATCTTGCATGCCGTGTTGCAGGGCATCAGTCGTGACCAAATGATGGCTCAGCACAAATCAAACCACATCCAGGTGGCCTATGGGCCTGACCGCTCAGGGGCGAAAGCCGCATTGTTCGCCAAAGCTGCTGTGATGAATAAGCTGGGATTGAAGGTCCAATTCTGCGGCGACATCTAGCGTCCTGTCGCCGAAACAACATGCCTATTTTATGCCGCAAGACAACCAAGTTCTCGTACACGCAAGGCTGCTGGAACTCTCGCACGCATTTGGCAAGTCGCAGTGGGCCATTCTGGGTGAGGGCAATACTTCGGGTCGGATCGACGAAAAGATTTTCGCCGTTAAAGCCAGTGGGAGTAATCTTGGCACATTGACGGAGATCGAAGTGACGCATTGTTACTTCGACAAGCTCTTGCCGTTGTTGGATCGCGAAAATGTCACAGAACGGGAAATTGAAGATTGTCTGTGGGAGTCCAGGGTTAACAAAACGTCGCTTAAGCCGTCGGTGGAGACATTTTTTCATGCTCATCTGTTGACGCTTCCCGGTATCAACTACGTTGGACACACTCACCCGGTCCCTGTGAATCAGGTCCTCTGCTCGCCGCTCAGCAATTCGTTCGCGACGGAGCGGCGTTTTCCGGATGAGGTTGTTTGCTGCGGACCCGTATCGCTGCTCATACCTTATGAGGATCCGGGTCTTGCTTTGGCCCAGCGCCTTCGCGAAGAGGTCGGCGATTTCTTAGGCAAACATAAGAAACCGCCGAAAGTAATCTTGCTGGCTAATCATGGAGTAATCACGGTCGGGGCATCGGTGGACAGCGTTTGGGTCGCCATGGCGATGACAGTAAAAGCTGCCGAGATTTTCGTTGGGGCGCATTCTCTCGGCGGCAGCGTGGCAATGCCTTCCACGGAGGTTTTCCGGATCGAAAATCGCCTCGACGAAGAGTATCGCCGGAAGATGTTGCGCGTTTGAGCCTGACGAGTGCCCACAAAGAGCTGGGGCTTTGCGACTTGCGCAATGAACTTTGTTTTTTCGTTCGTGCGCACGCATTATTTTTAAGTTTAGCGACACGAGACAGTGCTGTAATGGGACGGCGGTAGGGTCCGATCTCCGAGCAGACCGTCAGCATTGAACTCACGACCTCACCGTAAAAGCCGGTCGCCTCGGAGATGCGACTCTACCAGTCCCGACCGAGTTGGAGGTCTAACTCGTTGCCAATCAGTGGCTTCCACCGCCAGGCATGCAAGGTCTTCGCCAAACGAATTTACTGCTCCTGAAGGAATTTCTCGACATCCGCCCGTGTCGGATTCGCTTCTGCTGCGCCGACCCGGGTGGCGACAATGGCGGCGGCCGCATTAGCAAATCGCATCAACGAAGCCAGGCGATCTCCGTCGATCTCCGCGAGGTCGGCGATGGAGTTTCCAGCCAGTTGCGCGAGAGTTGAAGCCATAAAGCAGTCGCCGCATCCCGTCGTCTCGACGACCTTAACCGAGAATCCCGGGACCTGTGAAATCTTTACGCCGTCACGGTAAACCGATGAACCCGCGCGACCCAGGGTGACAAACGCGAGTGCTCCTTTCTTGAGAGGCAAAGCTTTGATGGCTTGATCAAAGTCGCTTGACCCAGTCAGGAACTGCAGCTCTTCGTCGCTTACCTTCAGGATCGTGACTTTCTCAATGATCTTGAGCAGAAGCGCAAGGTAACGATCCGGATCGGAGATCAACGATCTGCGGACGGTCGGATCGAGAGAAATCGGAACGTCACTTTCGTAAAAACGATCCACTAGGCGCGCGTACGATGAAGCCGAAGGTTCCTCCGCCAGAACAATTCCACCGGCATGATAAAGAGAGAAACCGGTCGGTTGAACGCTGCTTATTTCGTCGCGCCGCAGAGAGATGTCGGCTGCGCTGTCACGATAAAAGCGAAATTCCGGCTTTGCGTCCTTGTCGACTGCGACAAAAGCCAAAGTGGTTTTGGTCCCTTGTTCACGAATGACATTGGTTACGTCGATAAACTCATTGCTAAGGAACACCATCAGTGCGTCCCCGAATTCGTCCACGCCGATTTTTCCAATATACGACACGGGCACGCCTAACCGCCGTACACCGACTGCGATATTGAATGGAGAACCGCCGGCCCTTTTTTCGAAACGAATGCTTCCTCCAAGCCCGGATCCGACATCCGTGGATATAAAATCAAAAAGAGCTTCGCCGCCAACCAGTACAGGAGAAATATTGCTCATATAGGGACCTTCAATGGGGGTTTCAGAGATGACGTTTTTCTCGATAGAGATCAGCAGCGGTTATCGTATTCGATAGAAAAGTTCAATCTCATTTAACTTTGCCGCGGTCGATTTGCATGAAAGCGGCCGTGCGGTATCGGCCTCTCCGTTTGATTTCCGATTCCGAGGGCGTCTATTACGAGGTGCGGCAGCTCCAAAACGCTCAGCAAAGGCCTGCGCAGACGATGGACCCGATAAGGATAACGCTGATCGCATTCCTCTGCGGTCTTTTTTGCTCCTGCAGCACCGGCAATCCGGCAAAAATCGACAACAGCGACTGGGCGATTGATACCTGTTTTCCCGGTCAGAATGAAATCGCGCGAGCGGAAGAGCGAGCGAAGAACTTCTGGCGCAAAAATTCGGCGCGCTACGGTAACGAACCTCACTATCTGGCAATCGATACGACGAAATTGTTGGACGGTGAAATCGTTCAGGATCTCTGGCCAAAATTGATTAGATCACAGCACGCAACCTCCTTCTTTGCCGGTTCTTTGGAGCAAGCTCCGCAGGTGAATATCTATTGTGTCATGATATTCGACACAAACACGGGTAAATTTGTTTCGAATCAGGGTTATGCGATTGTTGATTTCCCCTCGAAAGGTCAAGTTGCCCGCTTTGGCAATTACGTTGCGCGATTTATAGGATCAGGAGCTTGAACACGGCTTCTGCGATTTCGGACCCCAGGGCGTCTATTACCAGGTGCGGCAGCTCCAAAAGGTCCAGTAACCGCCTGCACAAACGATGAACTCGATAAAGATAACGTTGATAGCGTTCCTCTGCGGTCTCTTTTGCGGCTGCAGCACCAATCCGCCAAAATTCGACAACAGCGATTGGGCGATTGACACCTGTTCTCCCGGTCAATACGAAATCGCCCGAGCAGAACAGCGAGCGAAGAACTGGTGGAGCAAATATTCGGCGCGGTACGGTAACGAACCTCACTATTTGGCCATCGATACGACGGAATTGCTAGACGGTGAAATCGTTCAGTATCTCTGGCCAAAATTGGTTGGATCACAGCACACAACCTCGTTCTTTGCCGGGTCTTCGGGGGAATATGACCAGGGAAATATCTATTGTGCGATGATATTCGACACAAACACGGGTAAATTAGCTTCGAATCAGGGTTATGCGTATGTTGATGCCCCAGCGAAAGGACAAGTTGTCCGCTTTGGCAATTACGTTGCGCGATTCATTGGATCAGGAGCTTGAACACGACCTCTGCGAGACTGCATTGAAATAGATCTCCTCCAGCTTCGTGATCTGCCCCATCAGACCGAAGTTTTCCTCGATAGTCCCGGCAGCTCCGCGACCAAGCGATTCTCTGAGCGCGTCGTCCCCGGCCAGACGCTCGAGCCAATGATTGATTCCTTCAGGATCCGATTCGCCGACCAGGATCCCGGACTTCATATGGGTAACCGCTTCAGGAATCCCGCCGTGCGCGGTTGCAATACACGAAAGACCGGTAGCCATTGCCTCCAGTAAACTATTAGGAATCCCTTCGCGATCGCCATCCGCGGGCTGTTCGCTTGGATGAACAAAAAAGTGGCTCGATTGGTAGAGCGCCAGAAGAGTCGATTGATCCACAAACCCCGCAAAGAACACTCTCTCGGTGACGCCCAATTTGACCGCCAGTTGTTCAAGGCTCTCCCGCAGCGGACCGTCTCCGGCGATCGTAAGTCTGGCGTGCGAATGTTTGGCAGAAAAGGCGGCAAAAGCGTGAAGAGTGGAATGCAGCCCTTTTTTTTCGATTAACCTGCAAGCCTGGAGAAGCTGCCACGCCCCTTTCTCAGGCCTTCGACGGTGCATATAGTGAAAAGTGCTCAGGGGAATTCCAGCACGCTGGATCGCTATCTTGCCTGGCGAACACCCGAGTTCCGCCAGTGCGGCGGCCAGCGAATTGGAACGAGCCAGAATAACCGGGCAAAGATTGAACATCTCTTCAAGTAGCCGTCCGGTCGTTTTGGAGGCTACGCTTAAGCCGGCGTCCGCCCCATGGAATGAGACGATCACCGGTACGGGCGAGCGACGTATGAGAGGTAGCCAGAACACTCCGTTGTTACCAAAATAAATGTGCAGCACCTCGCACCGTTCAGCCGCCAGTAAACGCTGGATTGAATCCAACTCGTCGGGGTAAGCCTGCTGAGGAGTCTTCCGAATTTGCGCGTTCCAAATTCGCCGGAGCCAGCGAAAGCGAGATCGCCTCACAAGCCGAACCTTAGGGAAGGGAAATCGATCCGAATTCTCTCGTTTGAACGCCAGAACTACGGGCGAAACTCTGCGGAAACCAGCAACTTGCCGGTAGACATGCAACATCTCCGGTTTCAAGAACGTGGGACAAAAGATTGCAACCGGCGATTTAGCTGCTCCCGACACGTCTCGTTGTGAAGCTTGGCGATCCTTGCACTTCCCGCGTTCGCGCTAGAACGTGATGGAAAGCAATCGGAGAATCCTCGGCCTCTCCTTTGGATCATTAATGTCAGCCACAACAACCTGCTCCCCGCTCCCATACTGTCGAGGCGCGGCCGGATTCAGAAGCTGCAACTTGTTTGGAGCGGCCCGAAACTTTTTGAACCAGGAGGAATTTGA
>DATMQC010000026.1:0-4345 GCA_035567275.1 Chthoniobacterales bacterium
GACGCGAGTCTTGAGCCGCAAATGAATGTTCGAGCTCAGAGAATAAAGTTCGTAAACCACCTCAAATCTCGGTTCATCGCCGAAATTATCGACGCTCGAGAGGTCGGCGAGAAAATCGAAGCCGAGTTGTTCCTTTGCAAAGCGGCAGGCCGATTCGATCTGCGCGAGCGTCAGTTCCAATGAGACCTCGCCGCGAAAATCTGTCCGGCTTACGACTTGAAACTGGCTCTCGAGCCTGGAAGCAGCTTCTTCGAGCGTCATGAAAGGGTCTCCAGCAGCTCTCTTTTCTGGTCGTAGATGGCTCGTTCATGGTCGATTTTACGCTGCAACTTCATCAATCCTTCCAGCAAAGCTTCAGGACGCGGCGGACACCCGCTGATATATACATCTACGGGTAGTAAATGGTCGATCCCCTGAAGGACTGCATAGCTTCGGTACATTCCGCCCGAAGAAGCGCATGCACCCATCGCGATAACCCATTTAGGCTCAGGCATCTGGTCATAAATTCTTTTGACGGCAAGCGCCATTTTATAGGTTACCGTGCCCGCAACAATCATTACGTCGGATTGCCTTGGCGAAAACCGCATCACTTCCGCTCCAAACCGGGCTATATCGAATCGGGCGCATGCAGTGGCCATCATTTCAATCGCGCAACACGCAAGGCCCATCGGCATAGGCCATAGCGAGTTTTTCCGCATCCAGTTGATGCACGCATCAAGCCGGGAAATAATGACGTTTCCCTCTACTTTGGAGTCGTACGCTGCAGGAGCAGTGGTCGCCATAAGGAAACCTTATGATTAGCGGTACTAGAGGCAAGGGTTTTTTGCAGGACAGAAAGAGAAGACAGAAGACAGAACCCCCGAACCCGAACCCCCGAACGCCAAACCCCGAACCGCAAGCTGCGAACTGCGAACCTCGAACCGCAAAACTTTCACGAACGAAGATCTTCCGAATTCTGTCTTCTGCCTTCTGTCTTCCCGCCTTCCGCCTCGGTTGACGCAGTCGCTCCGCTAGACAATAATGCCGCTTCCACATGGGAAGCCGATTCACTCGTAATTTCTGCATCATCGCGCACATCGATCACGGAAAAACGACGTTGTCGGATCGTCTGCTCGAAAGGACGGGAACCATCGAGGAGCGGGATAAGCAGGACCAATTGCTTGATTCGATGGATCTCGAGCGGGAGAGAGGCATCACCATCAAGGCCCATCCGGTTGCGATGCGGTATGTCGCGAAAGATGGGCAGACGTATCGGTTGAATCTTTTGGACACGCCGGGGCACGTCGACTTTTCGTACGAGGTTTCTCGAAGTCTGGCGGCTTGCGAAGGAGCGGTTCTGGTTGTGGACGCGGCGCAAGGCGTTGAGGCGCAAACCGTGGCGAATGTTCATCTGGCGATGAAACAGAACCTCACGATTGTGCCGGTAATCAACAAGATTGACTTGCCGAACGCCGATATTCCAACAGTGCGAAAGCAGCTTGAAGATATTCTCGCTATTCCCGCGGATGAAGCGGTTCTTGCGAGCGCGAAGACCGGTGTAGGGATCGAAGAGATCCTGGAGTCGATTGTTCATCGGATTCCTGCTCCGGAGCCGACACCTGACGGCAAGCTGCGCGCGCTGGTATTTGATTCCCTTTTCGATATCTATCGAGGCGTCGTCGCGTACGCGCGGGTTTTTTCGGGGAGCATCGTTGCGGGGCAGGGCGTCAAGCTGATGAGCACCTCCAACAGTTACGAAATCAAGGAGGTCGGAATCTTTACGCCCAAGCCATTGGCCCAGCCAAAGCTCGATGCCGGAGACGTCGGGTATTTTATTGCGAATATCAAATCCACGGCTGACATCAAGATCGGCGACACACTGACGGACCAACGCAATGCCGCTCTGCATCCGCTGCCTGGATTTCAGGAAATTCATCCGATGGTTTTCAGCGGCATTTATCCGATCAATACCGGCGATTTCGAGCACCTGAAGGTTGCAATGGGAAAGCTTCAGATCAACGATTCCGCTTTCGTTTATCAGCCTGAAAGCTCTGTCGCACTAGGGTACGGGTTCAGGTGCGGTTTTCTGGGTCTGCTTCATATGGAGATTGTGCAGGAGCGGCTCCGTCGGGAGTTTGATATGGATATTATCGCGACCTATCCAAGCGTGGTCTATCACGTGGTGAAAACAAATAGCGAGTCTGTTGATGTCGATAATCCTTCCTTTTTGCCAGATCCGAGCGTGATCGAAGAAATTCGCGAGCCGATCGTAAAATGTTTTGTCATGTGCCCGAATGAAAACATTGGGGACATGATGCAGCTGATCATGGAGAAGCGGGGCGAGGTGGAACACACGGAATCGATTGACACGCGGCGCGTGATGCTGAGTGCCGTGATGCCGTTAAACGAAATTCTTGTGGACTTCAATGATAAGATCAAATCGCTGACCCATGGGTATGGCTCGATGGACTACGAGCACTCGGGCTATCGCGCAGCCGATTTGGTTAAACTCGATATGCTCGTCAACGGGGAACCGGTAGACGCGTTCTCAAGCATCGTTCATCGGGACAAGGCGGAAGGGCGAGGTAGAATGCTGGCGGCCAAATTGAAGGAAGTCATTCCCCAGCAGCTTTTCCAGGTTGCGATCCAAGCTGCGATCGGCGGCAAGATCATTGCCCGCGAAAATGTTTCGGCGCTTCGAAAAAATGTGACGGCAAAATGCTATGGCGGCGACATCACCCGAAAACGCAAACTGCTCGAGAAGCAAAAAGAGGGTAAAAAACGAATGAAAGCCATTGGGCGTGTGAATATCCCGCAGGAAGCATTTATTCAGGTTTTGAAAACAAACTGATGTTTACGCCCAAGTACATTGAGGAGGGGCGCGCTTTGGCAAAGGCCGCGCAGAAGGCTGTTAACTATCGCAAAGATATTTCTCGCCCGGAGGACCTGGAGCGGTTGCGGGAAAAAATCGACGCGCTGAAGGTTGCTCTCAAACAGCGCTCAAGTGAAAAGGTCCGGTTGGCCGAGAAACAGCTTCTTGCGGTTATCGGTAAAGTCCAACCGCCTCAAGATCACCAAGGGATTCGCGAGAATGTAGAACTCTTCGTTGTGGCGATCGTCCTGGCTTTAGGGATTCGAGCCTTTTATCTGCAGCCGTTTAAAATCCCAACCGGCTCAATGCAGCCGACTTTAAATGGGGTGATCGGGCATCGCATGGATGGTCCGCCTCCAAATTTTTTCACACGGGCATTCCAGTTTCTTACCTTGGGGCGGAGCTACGAGGATGTGATTTGCGACCAACCGAGAGATTCGATTGTATCGATTTCGCCGATCAAGGTTAAACAATTCTGGGACGGATCATTGATTCAAATGACTTCCGGCAAATTCTACCAGGTCGGAATTGATCCGAGGTCGCTGCAAGAACAGATGCACGTCCTGCCGGGGCAGGTATTCAAACAGGGCCAGGCAATCGTTCGTGGGTACGCCGACCTTGGAGATCAGCTCTTCGTCGACAAGTTCAGCTACAATTTTTTTGGTCCGCACGGGGGCGACGTCTTTGTGTTTCGAACCAATGGAATCAGCGGTATTCCGCCCGGCCCCGACAATTCAAGTGAGCACTATATCAAACGACTCGCCGGCCTGCCGAACGACGCGCTTCGCATTCAGCAGCCGAAGCTTTTCATTAATGGCGCGGAAGCGAAGGCTTATCCTTTTCAACGTGTTCAATCTCAGCAGAACGGCTATACCGGCTACCGCAATTCTCCCGGCACGCTTTATTTGGCCGACCCCACGTCGACGGTCACTGTGCCGCCTCGAAGCTATTTTGCGCTCGGCGATAACAGTGCAAATAGCCTTGATAGTCGTTATTGGGGATTCGTTCCGGAAAAGAACGTAGTCGGAAAAGGTTTCTTCGTTTATTGGCCATTCTCAAGCCATTGGGGAATTGTCAGGTAGAATACAGAAATCAGAAGACAGAAGTGAGAAATCAGAAGTTTCGTGTGCCTCGCTTGTTGGTGCGTAGGGCGAGCGACTATGCCGAAAGAAGCTTGGAAAGCGGAAATTCCGCCGCTCACGAATTCTAGAAACGCGACACGGGGCCATAACTTCCGCGAACTGGCGAACGCTCATGTACTCAGACCGTTCAGAGATTCATACTAGGACTTGTCGTGCGGATATCTAAACGCGAAAGACTGGTGGTCGAACCTGGAGAACTCCATCAAGGAATCCTCCACCCAGCCGATGCTGACGTCCCTCCGTTCCGACGGGGTTGTGCCGTACAGCAGCTCTCACCTGACTGGAGCAGAATCCGAAAAGATCGTACCTGCCGGCCACACCGTTTTTTGAACGAAGCCGCTGTTTTCGAGAT
>DATMQC010000027.1:0-6226 GCA_035567275.1 Chthoniobacterales bacterium
TGGCCAGGGCCCACCCTGCTCGTTCATTAGGGCCAAAAGAAGACTGGAGTCGAGACCACCGCTCAGCAGAACCCCTACAGGCACGTCGCTCAGGAGATGGCGTTTTACTGCGCCACGATACAGGTCGAGCAGTTCTTCAACAGCATCTGGGTCACTCTTCGGAACGTCAAACCGCTTCGGAGTATGATTATACCAGCGTTCCTCACGGCACGCTCCCTTTTCGGCGACGAGCATCGTTCCCGGCGCCAGCTTTCGAACGCCTTTAAAAATCGTGAGCGGCGAAGGGGTGTACCTGAACTGAAGGAACAGCTTGAGCGCCTCCGGATCGACATCTGGACTCGACTGGTTCGCTGCTATGACGGAACGAATCTCAGACCCGAATGTGAGTTGACTACCTGCAATTCGGTAATAAATCAATTTGATACCCATAGCGTCGCGCGCGACGACCAAGCGCTTGTTAGCGACGTCCCAAATCGCAAGTCCAAACATCCCGTTCAGCCGATTCAAGACTTCCGTATCCCATTCCTTATAGCCGTGGATAATTACTTCAGTATCGGATCGAGTCCGGAACTTATAACCGCGCTGTTCTAACTCGGCGCGGAGTTCCTTGAAGTTGTAAATTTCACCATTCAAAATCACCCACACTGTCTCGTCCGCGTCTGACATTGGCTGGTGACCACCGGCCAGATCGATGATTGACAAGCGCCGAAAACCGAAGCCCATACCTTCATCGAAGAAATAGCCTTCGTCGTCCGGCCCGCGATGAGCGATGCTGGCTGTCATCCGGCGAATCGTGTCGCGCTCGACTGGATCGCGCCGAATGAAATTAAATTGTCCGCAAATGCCGCACATCTCTATTCAAAAGCTGAAATCTGAAAACTGACGCGCTAAAATGCTGAATCGACGGGAGACTCGGTGACGCTGATTTGATCTCAGTTTTTCAGTTTTTCAGCTTCTTCAATCCTTCCGCGCCAGGAAGATATGGTCCATTCCAAGCGAACGTACCCCCGGCATGTTCCGATCCGCCAGTGATTGAAGCGCTCGATTCAGTTTGATCGATGTTTTCTCTCGCAGGACCGGTCGCTGGCGAATTGTGAGTGGTTGGAAGCCAACCGTCGTCCTCTTTAGCGTAACGAACCCCGCCGCCGCAAGCGAGGCATCAAACTCGGTTCCGGACTCAAAACGCAGAGATGGCCGGAATGGTTCTGGGCGGAGCTTACGAAATGGCCGTAGGATCCTCGCAAAAAATCGTCTCGCAGGTTGAAGCGGTGGGCAATGCCACGGATCCAGAATATGGCTAAGGCGCCAGCGATTGCCGGCTGTGAGCAAGAGGAAACCTCCCGGCTTAAGCACTCGAGCCATTTCGGCCAATGCCTTTCTCGGCGACCCAAGATAAGGCATTACTCCGACCGCCAATACGATGCCAAAGCTATCGTCTGCAAAATCCAGGAGACAGGCGTTTCCCACATTTGTCGAAATCAGCCGGGCGACTCCAGCGTCGGCTGCATATTGACGTGTGATCGCGAGCATGTTCGGCGTCGAATCGATCGCATCGACAACATAGCCTCGCTGCGCGAGGGCGACGGTGGCGCGTCCGCTACCGCAACCAACCTCAAGAACCTTTTCGCCGATTGGTATCGATAAGTTTTCGATCCACTCCAGAACGATTTGCAACCGCTTGCGATAAATTTCGCCGTCAACAGTCTTTTGCTCGTAAACGTCACGCCAGGCTGTCGACTGCGCCTGGAAGTGGGCGTTTACGAGTCGCTGCTGCTCGTTCCCCTCCACTTCGACCAAAGCTGCAGGTTTCATATTAGCGTGGTCCCGAGACCCTCCGTCAAAGCCATGGCCGTCTGACCTTTAGCATCCGGCGTCTGAATTCTGTTCTCCAAGTTCAACCTTTCAGGTCCCATCGCTCTCGTCTTTGCGGCCTCGCGCAGATAGAACGCAAGAGCACGGAACATCTGGGATTGGCCCCACCGATGCATCGGAACGTTATCCCATCCGAAATGAAGCCGGCGCGAACGGAACGAACCGTCAGGTTTGACCCAATTCTTTAAGATCCCTCGAACGACCTTCTCAAGGACCCGCTCCAGTTCCGGAAAGCGATCGCGCAGTAACAGACACAAATTGATGCACTCAGCACTGTCGTACAATTCGCGTTTGTAGACCGTAAGCCGCGGCGCCTTCGCGAATGGCTTTGGTAACCCATCCTCAGAAAAGAGATTTCTCAAGTAATAATCGACACCTTTGGAGAGCGCGTTCCGGCAACGATCGTAACCAACTATCGCATCGATCTTGGCCAGCGCCTTCAACACGAAACAGGTGTGATAATGATCGACAAAATTTCGCACGCCATCCATCGCGTAATACCACGATCCATCCCCATTCTGGCTCTCGAGCACGAAATTGAGATTTCGCTCGGCAATCTTCCAACACGTTTCATCGGAAAAAAGCTGCGAGGCCCGCGTTAACAGGAACGCGCGATAAGCAGCAGCATTGATGACTCCGCCTTCGTCATTCGGGGTATAGGAACAACTACTCCCGGTCTCGGATGTCTTAAGATCCTTAATGTCGTGAACGGCATGCCGCGCGATCGATTTCAGAATTTGCTTGTACTCACCAAGCAAATCCGTTCTGATTTCCGACCGCTGATCTCTGACATCTGACTCAAGGAGCTCCGCGACCTCGAGAAATGCCTCAAAGCAGTACGGAGTCGTGGTAATAAGCGGTGTCTGCTGTTTTATGACACCTCCGCGCCAGACCCAATCGAAAGGATACCCCCAGCAGTATTCTTCAAATCCAGGACAACGAGACTTCTTCAGTTCATCAAGAAAATGAATCGCACGTTCGAGATAAACTTTATTTGCAGTTGTCTCGCTGAATAACGCAAAACCCATTGCGTAGTGAGCGTCGGCAATCGGAAAGCGCGCAGGATGATGAAATAACCGCCGCGCCCAGGGGGCAAAAGCTTCGGCAAATATCATGGGCGCTACGGCTGCCGTTCCAATAAGACGGTTGCGATAGTATAACGACTTGGCTCGTCCCCCAATGGGGCCGGCAAAAAAGCTCTGATGGTCATACGACGTCTCGCCATACCTGGCTAACCAATCCGCGAAGTTCAACAAAGCTCGTTCGACCGCTGCCGCCTGACCACTGTCCTCTGCCCAATGACCCATCATCCTGACGCCTATTGTCTGGTGCCAAACATGTCCGCGATCCGCTGCCTGTACGCATGCCAGTAGTTATCGCGCAGTTCAGAAAGACACCGGCGCGCACTCATTCTAGCTTTGTACGACAATGACTCACCATGACGACCATTTGTAGAGGGATCGTTAAAGCTTATTGAAGCCATTATGGTTTCTCCCGCATTGACCTGAACTTCGAAGGAAACGCCAGAGCCATTTTCGCTCCATAGAATTCGGCCAGAGTCGGTCCGAATTTCCTTGATCAACGAAGGAGTACTCTCACGTTTTTGAATCAGGTAGCGGATCGGACGCTCGGAACGATTCTCCAAGCAAAGCTCAGAGGCATACATCTCTACTTCCCGAGAATCGAGGGAGATCGCTTTTTGCCGATAGCTGCGTTTAGCCACCTCACCCAAGTTTCGCCACATGATCGGGCAATTGAGGAGATTTAACCGATCAATAAAGTCCGCGAGGCGTTTGTAATCATCGCCGCAATAGTCGTGGTGAATCACGGCAATCGCGGGCTTGCCTAATAATATGTCGAACGCGAAATTCTCGATGCCTTCCCACGGGTATCTTCGGGTGAATATGGGAAAGTCATCGTATTTCATTACCGCAATATCCCAGAAATCGCTGACCCGCGTTGCCGTGGGATTTGGTCCTGAATCGATCGTGTCGTTATTCGCAGCCGCAATAAAGCCGGCCCGCTTTAATGCAGTTGGAGCAACTCTTGAGAATACGCCTTGTGGAAACACCATCACGGGATCGCAGGCAAGCCCAGTGGTAAATTCATGCTCGTTCATGCGTTCAAGAGCTTGCTTGCCCTTAGCATAGAGGTGTAGCGGATCCGCGATTCCGAATTCCGCTCGGCCATGATCGCACCCGTGTACTGAGATGGAGTAGCAATCAGGGTTATCTTTAAATAATTTTACAGTTTCAGGTGCGCTTCGCCGTGAATTCCAGGGAATAAACGCGACATTGGCGGAAAAGCTATGCTGCTGCATTCGCAACAGAAGCTCGTGGAAATTTATAAAACCGTAGTTCGGCTTTAAAAGAGGATCATCGATCACCAGACAAGCATTGATCTCGGCGGGCCCCCAGCAAGTGCCCGAAAACGCCCATCTCACATACAGCACAATGGCAAGCGCGGATGCGACATGGTCGCGGATGTCAAACACCCCGTTCGGTAAAATGGAATCCACGTCGATAATGTTCCTGGAAGTTGAAAGAAAAATTGGAACATCGTGCCAGGTCAGTTTGAGAAAAAGGGCTCCGTGAGCTGTAGAAATCAGGTCGATCGCCAGTGCATTGGAAGTTCGCAACACATGGCATCCGACAACACCCGCTGTCGAAGCAGTCCCATGAGTGCCAGCCATCGCGCCACAAAGACCGTCCAGCTGGTCCGTCACTTTGAAGTCGATAGACCCAGACGGTAATTCGTAGAACTCGGCATCATCCTGGGTGAGATGCCTGACGAGGCGTTCCGAGGTTTGGAGATCGGCGCCCGAGTAAACGAATACCGAATGCACCTTTTCCTTCCACCGGCACAAAAGCTCAGCGTTCTGATCGATCGTCCGACTCAATTGTTCAAGAACATCCGTTGAACAGATTACCCTCCCTTCTATTACGCTTTTACTGTCGTTCGTGCCCGACTTTGAGAGGCAAGGCAAAAACTCATCCAAACTCATGCTCTCCGATTCGACTCCGAAAAACCGAAGTAGCTTGGCTGCGTTAGCGACTTCAGCCGAGTCAAGATCGTGTAGCAATATTGCTGGCTCACTCATCGAATTGGGTCAGGTTACTTACAGGCTCGACACGCCAGTCGCGACATTCACTTGCAAATGACTCGTTCTCGCCTCTGACTTATCTCGTCTGATTCGGCTTTCTCGCGACCACCAACGATCGCATGGCCCTGCTTTTGAATAGGCCGTTGAGTACAGGCGACAATGCCCGCATCAATAAGCACATCATTCGGCCCGACGAATGCGGGATCCAACAGAAATGCTCCGTTCTTAAAACCTCAAAGCCAGTCTTGAAGAACGGATCCGCATATTTTTCCAGCGAAGGGACGTAGCATTCTTCTTCCTTTTCCCGCCGAAGCCTGTTCTTCAGATCGCTCCGAAACAGGGGGAAACGATTGTTCATATCAATGACCACAGATACGCCACCAGGCGCGAGCAAATCGTAGATGTCACGAGCATTATCCATTTCTTTCTTCCCCGCGTGGCAATACCGGATCGTGTTTACTCCAATGATAAAATGAAGCGAATTCTTCAATTCACCGGGGGTACTCTCCAAAGCCGATGCAAGGTCGTCGATCAGTTGCTCGTTTTTGGCGACGTGGAATTCAATTTTTTGTAAATCGCCTTCCTTCAAGACGTCTTTGGCTTCGCGTCTTGCCGCGTCAATCAGAACCGGCGAAAAATCCGCTCCAATAGCCTTTTCGAGACGAACCCCAGCACCGCGAAGGACCGCGAGAAGCCGGATAAGATTCATTCCTCCGCCGCAACCGAACTCCAATACCCGAATGCCACTAGCCAAGACATGGGGCGGCAGACGATGCAACGCATCGAGGTAAACGGCTTTGTACTCGTGGTCGAGCAGATAATTAATTCCAAAGCCGGCCGTGCGGCTTGTATACTTAGTGATTGCGTCGTCAGACGTGTACTCCTGAAAGAAGGAGGCAGATTGCGTTAGCGTTTTGTCATTCATGAAATCGGAATAAGAAGAGGCCGTGCGTTAAATTCTGGGCGAGCGAAAGCCGGAGATTAAAGATCAGCTTTTTCGGTGGTGAGGCTGAAGCTATCGACCTTCTTAAAAGCAATGAGACGGTGGAATATGGCTTTTAGCTTTTTCATCTGGTCGTGACGATGAAACCGCATCAATTCGCGAGACACCGGTCGGGGCACCCTTCTTAACGCCGCCCAACAGTAACCGAGGAACAGGGCCAAGCCTTCGATGAAAAACGGCGGCTTCAACATCCGGTAAATAACCCGGAACAGCTCCCAAATGGGTGAATTACCCAGGTAGTAATCCTT
>DATMQC010000028.1:0-12685 GCA_035567275.1 Chthoniobacterales bacterium
CTATGGTCGTTCGGCGTTCACAGTTCACACTTCGGCGTTCGCCGTTCCCGCCGACGGTTGACAATCTCTCTCCCCTGATTAACCTTCCCGACTCTCAAGGTTCCAGGATTTTGCCCGTATGAAAAGAACTTATCAGCCTTCAAAACGCACGCGGAAACGCCAGTTTGGATTCCGCGCGCGCATGAAAACTAAGGGTGGAAGAGCAATTTTAGCCCGGCGACGTCAACGCGGTCGAAGACGGCTTGTTCCCGAGGGGGTTGAAATCCAGTTCGTTCGGCATACCGAGGCCTGAGAGAGATTATGGTCCGCCATGGGCGGATAAAGTTTCGGTTTTCGCGTTCGTCCCGTCTGCAGCGTGCCGCTGAGTTCAAACTGGTAAAAGCATTCGGAAAAACCTGGATTGGAACACATCTCATCATGGCGGTGCTCTACCGCGAAACCGAATTCCCGTCGAAAATAGGAATAGTAACAACGAAGCGACTAGGAAAGGCAGTTCTTCGGAATCGGATCCGCCGGAGGATTAGGGAAATATTCAGGTTAAATCAACATCAGCTCAGGGAGGGTTATTGGGTCGTTACCGTAGCTCGGGCTTCGTGCGCTTTTGCCTCTTACCAGGAGCTTGAACGAGACTGGTTGCGACTCGCCAAGCGCGCCTCTATTTTAGGGTCAAAGCCTCATGGTTCGAATCCTGCCGATCTTACTCCGAGTGTATAAGGCTACGGTATCGCCTTTCCTTGCGGCATTGACGGGTGGCCCCGGGAGCGGATGTCGTTTTCGACCGACCTGTTCGGAGTATTTTGTGGAAGCAGTCGAGGTTCATGGATGGGTCGCCGGAGGTTGGATGGCTATAAAGCGGATCTGTCGATGCCACCCTTGGGGCGGCTCTGGGTACGACCCTGTACCACCGGCAATAGAACAAAAATGCAGATAGGTATTTAACCGAATGGATCGCACAGGTTGGATCGCAGTTATAATCGCCGCGCTAGGTCTTCTCGCGTCGATGTATTGGCAGCAGCACCAGATGGCCGAAGCGCGAGCAAAGTATTCGCAACAGCAGGCACTTCTAGCTGCACAGGCGACCCCAACTGCCACCCCGTCATCCCAGACGCCGAGCCCGGCGCCGCCTGCGGCGGCCGCTTCGCCCGCTCAAGACCTCTCCGCAAAAGTCTCCTCGATTCCCGACCAGGTTGCGACCCTGAAAAGCAACGTGGCCGAGCTGTGGTTCTCAAACAATCGCGGAGGGCTCTCAACGGTTTCGCTGCTTCAGCATAGCGCCGAACAGGGGAATTTCGTGCGACTGAACACGGACCGCACAACGGCAATTGGTGCGATCACCCAAAATCCAAGAGATTGGCATGATTCCGGATACGAGCTTTCTACGAATCCAGGTTCGGGAACAGCGACCCTGAAACGGACGACAGCGGAGGGCCTGGAGATTACGAAAGTTTACACGCTCGCGAAACAAGCCGGGCTCCAAGACGAATACCAGATTAAGCTTTTAATCGACTTCACGAACAAAGGTAACGCAACGTTCGAGACGCCGGGATATTTCGTCAGCGCAGGCGCGGCAGAACCGATTCATCGCACTGACCGCATATTTGCAACGCAGTTCGACTGGTATCGTGACGGCAAATTCAATTCGATTTCAGTTAACTACTTCGATCCCGGCAAGTTGTTTGGCATGTTCCAGACAAGCGGTCCCAGGGATGTATACGTCACGACTGCGGACAGGATTCTTTGGGCCGCGGTAAGCAACCAGTACTTCGCCACGATTCTGGCTCCCCAGGAAATAACCGGAACCCAGGTTTGGGCCGTTCCGGTCGATCTACCAACCGAGGATGGCCAGGCGCCTTTCAGGGGGATCGAAGGCGCCATGCAGGTGCCCGGTTTCAGTCTGGCTCCGGGCGAAAGCAAGTCCGTCTCATTCGCCATTTATGCCGGCCCGAAGGAGTTTACCCGTTTGGCGAAACTGCCCAATGACCAGGCTGAAATCATGAATTTCGGATGGGCAAAGTGGGTCAGCGAGATGTTGCTGATCGCAATGAATACGCTGCATCCATGGGTCAAGAGCTATGCGCTTGCGATCATCATCATGACAATCATCATTCGCTCCCTTCTCTGGCCGCTCCAGAATGCCGCAACGAAATCGATGCGAAAGATGGCCAAGCTTTCGCCGATCATGAATGAACTCCGCGAAAAGTATAAGGATGACCCTCAGCGGATGAACCAGGAGACAATGAAGCTATACAAGGAATATGGGGTTAATCCGTTCGGCGGATGTCTTCCAATGCTCGTTCAGATCCCGATCTTCTTTGGCTTTTATGGCATGCTCGACAAGGCGATCGAGCTGCGCAATAGCTCGTTTCTGTGGGTCCGTGATCTATCGCAGCCGGATACCGTGTTCCATGTCGCAGGCATCCCGATTAACATTCTGCCACTGGTAATGGCCGCCACTCAACTTTGGCAGATGAGCATCACTCCAAAGACGGGCGATCCTGCTCAACAGCGGATGTTTCTGTTCATGCCGGTGATTTTCCTTTTCATCTGCTATAACTACGCGTCTGGTTTGGCGTTATACTGGACCGTTCAGAATCTCTTCTTTGTCGCACAGATGTACCTGACAAGAAATCAGGCCGATGCTCCATTGGTTAAGGTTGCAAAGAGCCCGGCCGTTGCGAAAAGGAGAAGTTATCGCTAAGTAGGTGAAGTCCCCCGAAGAATGGAAGCCAAGGAGATACTAGATACGATGCTCGGTTATCTCGGCTTTGTGGCAGAAATCCAGGAAGTCGAAACAGAGAACGGTCGTCAACTCCAGGTTTTTACAGCAGAGAGCGACGCATTGATTGGTCACGAGGGAGAAACGCTAGAGGATTTGCAGTTTCTCTTGAATCGGATTCTTCAGGCAAACGACCGAAATGCGCCTCGGGTTCAAGTTGATATAGCCCATTGGCGAGCCATGCGCGATGACAGACTCCGGCAACGCGTTCGCCAGGTAGCGGATACAGTTCGTATTTCGGGCCGGCCGGTGAAATTGGAACCCATGAATTCCTACGATCGCCGGATCGTTCACAACGCCTTGAAAGACAATCCGGATGTCATGAGTTTCAGCCCCAACGATGATGCCCGGATAAAGCGCATCACAATTCAGCGCAGACGCAAGGCCTGACGCCGCCGGGGTTCGAAGTTCTGTCTTCTGTCTTCGCCGTTCGCCGCCCTGAGTTTGGAGTTCGGCGTTCGGGGTTCGGGGTTCTCGGGTTCGAGATTCGGAGTTCTGTCTTCCGTCTTCTGAATTCTGACTTCTGACTTCCTAATTTCAATCCGGTCTCTGGATGGCCGCGATCGTCGCTAGGACTCGCTCGCTGATCTTTTGGTAGGTTTCCCGGTTGTTCTCGGTAAAATCTTCTTTGGCAAAGCGGATCGGTTTGCCGGCTACCACCGTCACTCGATGGGGTGTTATCTTCCCACCCTTTGGCCATGCCTCGAACGAACCAAAGATGCGCATCGGAACCACGGGTACAAGCGTTTTGGCTATTATCATTCCGATTCCGGCTCGCGCCGGTTGAATTTTTCCGTCCCTGGATCTGGTTCCCTCGGGAAAAATAACGGTTCGGTGGCCCTCCTTCAGCAGATTGATAATCGCCCGGACAGCGGTTAAATCGCCGCGTGAAAGGTCGACCGGCAAAGCATTAACACGTGAGATCAGTGGCCCCAGCAATTTTTTTTCAAAGAGAGTTTTGCGAGCCAGAAAGTAGAGTTCATTCCGGCAGGTAATCCCAATCAGTGGAGGATCAAGATAGCTCTGATGATTTGCAGCCATGATCGCCGGCCCCTCTTCAATAATATTTTCCTGCCCGAAGGCGCGGTAACTGAAAACGGTCCTCGCAATGAGGCCGGCAGATGTGTAGCAGACCCAGTAAAGAGGCTTCATGAATCGAGACGGAGAGCAGCCGGAAGCCTTTCAATCTTCAATCTTCCAATGATTTCACCGACGACACCATCTATCGTCAAAGAGGAACTATCGATCACGTGGGCGTCCTCCGCAATGATCAGCGGTGACGTACGCCGGGAAGAATCGACCCGATCCCGGAAGAAAAGATCGTCGCGGTGCCCTTGCGCCGCCCGGCGATGCGCCCTCACTTCAAGGGACGCATCGATATAAAATTTATAAGGTGTATCAGGAAAAACCATCGAACCGATGTCACGTCCTTCCATCACCAGGTTATCCATCGCGAGAAATTCCCGGAGATGACCCACCAGAAACCCTCGCACCTCAGGAATCGCAGAGACGGGTGAAACTGTCCTGTTCACCTCCTCATCCCGCAAATGCGGCCCGGGGTCAATTCCATCGATCCGGATAGACAACTCTCTGTTGTTCAGTTTGAGTTCGAAAGCCGAATTCCGTATTCGAGAATAAATCGCGGACGGCTCGTTGAGCGGAAGTTCATGTTCGCAGGCCAGCCATGCGACTGCGCGATAAAGCGCCCCGCTATTGATGTAGGAAAAGCCAAGTCGTCGCGCGAGACAACGCGCGACCGTGCTTTTTCCAGAAGCCGCCGGCCCATCGATCGCAACAACCGAGAACTCCGGACCGGATCTCAATGCCTCTCCAAAATGTCCGCCGGGTTGATCACATGCGTGGGTGAATTTTCCTCCGGCGTCAGAAAGCTCTCCAACTGTTCGTCGAAGCCCGGATACGAGGTTTCGACGCAGTCCGTATCTTCAATGATCGTTTCTTGATCCGCAAAGATACCAGCGATTGCGAAAGCCATTGCGATACGGTGATCACCGAAACTCTTCAGTCTCGCTCCCATCAAGGGCGCCCCGCCATAAATCTCCAAACCATCCTCGAACTCAACCACCTCTATGCCCATAGCCGTAAGATTTGTCGCAATCGCGCTCAACCGGTCCGTCTCTTTAAAGCGCAACTCTTTCGCATCGCGAATAACCGTCTTTCCCTGAGCCAGAGCGCCGGCAACCGCAAGAACGGGGATCTCATCAACGACATTCGCAATCTCGCTTCCCTCGATCACAGTTCCTCGAAGCCTCCCGCCTTGAATTCGAATTTCTCCTCTAGGCTCAACCTGGTCGCAGTCCTCGATGACTTCTCGAACTCTTGCGCCCATGCGTAGCAGGACCGAAAGAATCCCGGTTCGAGTCCCGTTCAGTCCCACATCGCGAACCAGTAAATCCGAATCCTCCTGAGCAGCAGCCGCTACCAGCCAGAAAGCGGCACTTGAGATATCTCCAGGAACTGTGAAATCCCTCGACTCCGGCACTTGATCCCCGTACATGGATATTGAATATCCGTTTCCGACCTTCTCGCGCTGCGAACGCACCAGAAAATAGGACATCATTCGCTCGGTATGATCCCTGGTCGCAACCGGTTCGATAATGGTTGTTTTGCCCGGTGTTCTCATTGAAGCAAACAGGATTGCACTTTTCACCTGCGCACTGGCAACCGGCAATTCATAACGAATCGGACTGAGGGCGGCGCCGCGAATCGTTAGCGGAGCAGTCCCCCCGGAGCCCGCAGCCTTTATCGTGCAACCCATTTTCGTTAGCGGTTCGACCACGCGACGCATCGGTCGCGAAGAAAGCGACTCATCCCCGATCAACGTCGTTTCGAAAGGTTGCGGGGCCAGAACTCCACAGAGTAAACGCATCAAGGTTCCCGAATTGCCGCAGTCAATGTTTGCCGCAGGGGCGGTGAAATGCCCTCGCTGGCCATGGACTATTAAGGTTGTTTCTTCGGGCTGCTCGATTGGAATTCCGAGTGCCTGCATCGCGCGGACCGTGCATTGGCAGTCCTGGCTCGGGAGAAAACCTCTGACGACACAAGTGCCATTGGACATCGCAGCAAGCAACACAGCACGATGAGTCATGCTCTTGTCGCCGGGCACGCGTATCTCTGCCTCAATCTTGGGCGCCCTGATAACGTGGAGCTCGGACATAAAATATTACCGGGTTAACCTATCGCGATTCTGCTTCGCGGCGTCGAGCAAAGCTTGCAAATTTTTCGCATCGTTGCGCTGGAGAAGCGGCAGAGTCCGATCAATCAGATCGCGGAATGCAGAAAGATTGACTGCGAGAGCGCCGGCATTTGATAGCAAAATGTCCGTCCAGAGTTCAGGTGCGCCCGAAGCAATCCGCGTTATATCACGAAAACCACTCCCGGAAAGATCAAGCGCTTCGACATCTTTTTCCGCGACATGGGTGACTAGCAGTGCCGCGATGAGGTGTGGAAGATGGCTCATGGCAGCCACCATCTCATCGTGATGCACGGCGCCTGTGGTAAAGACCTTCGCGCCCAACTCTTTCCAAAAATCTGTTACCAGCCGCACCTTCTTCGGGTCTCGTGCAAATTCCCAACATAGCAAAGTGACTGCGCCGGCGAAAAGATCGGGGCGCGCAGCTCCCGCGCCGGATTTTTCGGATCCGGCCATCGGGTGCACCGGAATGTAATCACATTTGTTACCGAGCGCCTCGCGGACGACCGCAACGACGGGACCTTTAACACTCGCCACATCCGATACGATATGTTCGGGACGCAGGAACGGCACGAGACGGGCAACGACAGGCGGGATGGCTGAAATCGGAGTAGCCAGGATAATCATACGGCTCTCCGCGGCCAGATCCCTTAGATGATCAACAACATGCGCATTTTGAAACCTGGTATCCCCCGACTTATCCACGCCCGATCGGTCGTACAAAGCGACGCGGTAACCAGATCGAAGCGCGGCGAGCGCAATTGACCCGCCAATCAGACCTACTCCAACAATGCCGACGCTGCGCGCATCCATACCTCATCGCGGGTAAGGCTGCAGGCAGCTTGGCTCCGCGTTAATAAATTCTACCCGGTTCCTCCGTCAACGCTAAGGAACAAGAAAGATCTTCCCGGTATACGGATCTTTCACCTCCGCACCAGGAGGATACCCTTCCACATCGACTTCCCCCGCATTCGGCGCATAGGGACTCGTCACGCGACCGCTCTTCCCGGGAATCTTTGACGCTGTAGGATAGTTTTCCGGCTGAGCCGGGGGGGTGGGAGAAGGCGTAGGAAAGGCCTCAGGAGGCGGCGCTTCCGAAACATGAGCCTCCTCAGAAGGCGGCTTGGGGTTCGACCTATCCGGCTTTGGAGTCGGTGTTGGGGCCACTCCATATCCGTAACGATTCCCCTGACCAGCGGTCTTCGGTCCGCCCGTTGTCTGACAAGCCACCAGCGCCACACAGAGAGTAACTGAAGCCGCAACAATAAGATGACGAATCATAACGAACAGTTGAATGAGCATTAAATCATTCATGTTCGAATGACAAATGAAAAGCAGGCCCGCGTCGAATCGGCCTCCGCCAGCTCGGAAATCCTCACCCCGCCTGCGCTCTCAGAAACTGGATCAGCAGACGCAGGCGTTCACAGACTTCGTAGGCCTCAAGGAGTTGCTGACGCTGAAATGGTTCCGTCACAAAGGCCGCGGAAACGACATCGGAAAGGATCTCCGGCGATTCAATCTGCCGCAGATGACTCATAAGGTTTGGCGGAAGCGGAACGCCGATCGCCTCGATTCGGGCGCAAAACTCCACGACCTTCGCGCTCAGAGCATCTGCTTCAATAGGACTTCCGACTATCGATTTTACAAGTTCAACTCGAGCGACTCGGAACGGCTTCTCCTGTGTCAAACCGAGCAGCCGGACCCGAGCCAATCCCTGAAGAACGAGGTTTGAAGTTCCATTTTCGTTACCAACGCAAGCACGAATCAATCCCACCCCGGCTACGGGACACAAATCCTGAAGTCCAACGCCTTCTTCTATCCCGCGCTTGATCAACGCCACGGAAAACATGCGGTCCCCATCCAAAGTAAAAGACAACATTTCTCGATACCGCTTTTCAAAAATGTAGAGGGGCAACAGCGAATGCGGAAATAGGACCGCGTTAGACAATGCCATCACAGGCACTTCTGTCGGAATCTCAATCACGGATGACCGGATGTATCTCCGCGAACGGAATCCCGAGCGCGAGATGCGGTGCCAGAACCAGATCGCTTCCCTTTCCCCTCGGCAAGAAACTGCGATACCTGTTGCACATCCTTATCGCCTCTGCCGGACATGTTTATAATAACCACCTGGTCACGTTTCATCTCCTTTGCATGTTTGATTACGTAGGCAACAGCGTGAGACGATTCGAGGGCCGGGATAATGCCCTCATTTCGCGAAAGCTCCAGAAACGCTTCGAGAACTTCGTCATCGGTCGCGTAATCATACGCCACCCTCCCAATGTCCCGAAGATAGCTATGCTCGGGGCCAACTGCAGCGTAGTCCAATCCGGCTGAAACGGAATGGGTCAGCTGAATTTGTCCGTCTTCGTCCGCGAGGAGGTAGGTCTTCGTTCCTTGCAGCACGCCGAGACGCCCTGCCTGAAAGCGGGCTGCATGTTCTCCGGGGCGAATTCCACGGCCGCCAGCCTCGACGCCAACCATCCGAACGCTCGAATCCCGGAGAAACGGGTAAAAAAGACCAATGGCGTTACTTCCGCCACCAACGCACGCCACCAGCAAATCGGGCAACCGCTCCTCCTGCTCGAGAATCTGGCGGCGCGCCTCTTCACCGATGACCCTGTGCAGATCCCGAACCATCATCGGGTAGGGATGCGGGCCATAGGCCGTCCCGAGCAGATAATGCGTCGAGCGGACATTCGTGACCCAATCACGCATCGCCTCGTTGATGGCCTCCTTCAGAGTCGCTTGCCCAGCCGTCACAGGAACGACCTTTGCCCCGAGAAATTCCATGCGGATGACATTCAAGGCCTGGCGTTCCATGTCCACCTTGCCCATATATACAACGCATTCCAATCCAAATCGCGCAGCAACCGTCGCCACGGCGACGCCGTGCTGACCCGCGCCGGTCTCCGCAATCACGCGGGTTTTACACATGCGTTTCGCCAGCAGGATCTGACCCATTGCGTTATTGATCTTGTGCGCGCCCGTATGCAAAAGGTCTTCCCTTTTAAGAAAGATCCGCGGTCCTCCAAGCTTTTCGGTCAAGCGTTCAGCAAAATAGAGCGGTGTCGGGCGCCCGCAAAACGAGCTCAGCAACCCATCCAATTCGAGTTTGAACCCAGGGTCCTGCCGCGCACGTCCGTATTCTTCAGTAAGCTGCTGAATGGCCGGCATCAACGTTTCCGGCACGAAAACGCCGCCGTACGGTCCGAAATGCCCTTGGAGATCCGGCAACTGCCCAAACTCGGCTAACGCTTGCATAGAAACTCTAAACCATCGTCGCTCAGCACCACGGGAATCAAGGAGAAACTCACAAGCGCTCTAGCTTAGCTGGTCCGCAAAAATTACGCGTTGTAGGAGCGGCGCGGAGAATTCTGCTGTAAAAGCAAGATAGCGCCGTGATCAGGTGCCGGTAGGGTCCGATCTCCGAGCGGACCGTCAGTATTGGTCGCCCTGAACTTATGACTCACTGTAAAACCAGTCGCCTCGGAGATGCGACCCTGCCAGTCTGATCGAGTTGCAGGGTCTAACCCTTTGAAAATCAGCAGCTTCCATCACGAGTTCCTGGAGAATTCTGAGTTTCCAAGGCCAGCTTCAAAGCTCTGCGGTGTGGTGATGGCATTGGCAAACCCTCAATCGATGCCAGAGACTTCCACTCCAGGCCCTTACCAAGTTTTTCTGGAGGTTCCTGGAGGAAGACGCACAGATGGATAACGAATCGCGTAATCGCGTGACGCACCCGGACGAGCGGGAACTCGGAGGATCTGGCACAGCCGGAATCGGGCGACTCGCTCAGTACGGGCAGGGTCCACAATCCTTGCCACCGGCTTTCGGCACGCTGCTCAAGCAGGACATGGCCTTGCCGTAATGCAAAAACGTAGTTTTCCCTCCTCTGTTCGATCGCAGGCCGCTTCTTCTTCAGAGGAAGCAACTCGGGATCTTGGGCCCGGCAAAACGTTCTTACCGGACAAAGCGCGCAGAGCGGCTTCCGCGGAGAACACAGCGTGGCACCCAGTTCCATCAAAGCCGCATTCGACAGGCGAGGCTTAGTCCCCTGCGCAAAGCGGCCGGCCAATTCCCATATCAATCTCCCACCCCGCGGGCTGTCAATCGGTTCATGAACGTTTGCGAGCCGGCTCAGCACGCGTGCGATGTTTCCATCTACAATCGGAGCCGGACGATCAAATGCGAAGCTGACAATCGCTCCGGCCGTGTACCTCCCGACACCCGGAAGTTTCATCAATTCTTCAACCGTTGACGGAAACTGTTCGCCAAATTGGCCGGCGATGATCTTCGCGCACTGGTGCAAGCTTCGAGCCCTGCGATAGTACCCCAGCCCCTGCCAGAGGCACAGGACCGAAGGCTCGTCGGCGTCCGCCAAATCGCGAATGGTAGGATACCGGTCGAGCCACCGCCGATAGTAGCCTAAAACAGTTGCCACCCGCGTCTGCTGAAGCATCAACTCCGACACAAGAATACGATAAGGGTCCATCGATTCGCGCCATGGAAGGCTCCGGCCGTGGCGCCGATACCAGGCCAGAAGGCCCGACCGAAACTCCGTGCTTTCGATGAAAATAGAATCCTTGAAAAGCAAAACGGCCTAATGATTAATGTGCGGATACCAGCAAAAACTTGCCTCATCCGCAACCAGTTTTGCTTTTCAAGGCTTCTAGTGTCCTGTCCCCGAAATAACATGCCTTTCGTTGCGATCAAAATGGGCCGCCGGCAAAAACCAAGTAAGTTGAGACGCTCAACGAGTAAGCGTCGGCCTTGACGAGCCAACTGACTTGCGGCGAAAGACATGCTATTTCGGGGACAGGACACCAAAGTGAATTCGTACACGATCTCTATCACACCGTCGCAGGCAGAGGCGCTCAAGACGCTTCTTTCAGAACAGGGGTTCGAATTTGTCGATCGACCGTACACACTATTTGCTGCGCAAAAAGCCAAACTATCGGTCTCAGTGTACGAGAAGGGGCCAAAAGTCCTTGTTCAAGGAAAGGACACGGAGGAGTTTGTCCGGTTCCGTCTCGAGCCCGAGATCTTGAAAGAGGCGCGACTCGGTTACGATGAAGTGCTTCACCCGGAACAATTCGAGCCGCATTTTGGTGTTGATGAAAGCGGCAAAGGAGATTTTTTTGGACCGCTCGTCATCTCCGGCGTCTATGTGGAACGAGAGATTGCCCGGCATCTTCTCGCCCTCGGCGTGATGGATAGCAAAAGGATCGGTTCTGACGATAGGATTCGCCGGTTAGCGGATGAAATTCGGAAAACGCCTGGAATCGCGCTCAGCGTCGTTTTAATCGGACCGGAAAGGTACAACTCGCTTTACCAAAAATTTGCCAATTTGAACGACCTTCTGGCCTGGGGACATGCGCGAGTGATCGAAAATCTGCTGGAACAACGCCCCGACTGCGCCCGATCACTGTCGGACAAATTCGCGAATGAGCGGGTGATCGAACGCGCCCTGTTGAAACAAGGCAAAAAAATTAAGATCGATCAGCGAACCAAGGCAGAATCAGACGTGGCAGTAGCCGCAGCTTCCATTCTTGCGCGGGAGAAATTTGTGATCTGGCTTGATAGCCGTTCCAAACAATTCGGCATTCCTTTGCCAAAGGGAGTCTCGGCGGCGGTCAAGTCCGCCGCCCTCCAGATCGTTGAGAAATTTGGTCGTGACGCCCTTGGAACGGTGGCAAAGATGCATTTTCGAACCTCCGCCGAAGTGCTGGGCGAGAGCATCGATCGCTAGCGCAAATCTCACAGGCCAAAGCGCTCATGAGATTTTCGCGCTGCCGGGAAACTCGCCTTTCCCCTACTAAATCCTTGCCTGATTATTAATCTCGCCGATAGTGCGGAAAAGTCTCAGCGTCGGAAGGTTCAGCAGTGCCGCTGGCGTGGAGGGCTGGGGAGCGTGCATTAAATTTTCGGACCTTTGAAAGGAGTCCTGATGGCTAACCTGACAAAACGGGACATCGTTGTTAAGATCAGTAACGAGACCGGAATGGTTCAACATCAAGTTTTTGAGGTTGTGCAGAGGACGCTTGATTTGGTCACTGACAGCCTCGCACGAGGGGAGGATGTCGAACTGCGTAATTTTGGCATTTTTGAAGTCCGGCTGACCAAGGAACGCGTTGGACGAAATCCCAACCAGCCTGGCAGCAGCTTCAAAATACCTGCGCGCGCTACGGTCAAGTTCAAAGCTGGAAAGGTAATGCGTCAAAAGGTGTCAAAATTGTCGGCAGCGCTGAAGCAGGCGGAATCGTTGAAAGGCGCGGTGATTTAGCTGGTCCTGTTCCAGAATTTAGTGCACCGTCTCGTATATAGTAGTGGCGTCGTTGCGTTCAAAATGGGCCGCCGGCAAGGCGCGAGGAGGACGGTGCACTAGCACTCGTTTTTGCGTTCGATCGGGCGCAAAACATATTGACGAAGTTTTTCGGTTATGCCTGGAACGCTTCTTTTGCCCTTGGCCTCTCGCAGCTTTTCCGCCTTCACCTGGTACCGCGTCTTGTTGTGAAGTCGCGCCTCAAGTTCTTCCGCCAGGAGCCTCCGGGCCAGAAACCGGTTCAGGGCTTGACTCGTCTCGCGGCAGCAACGAATTCGAATGCCGGTAACTCGATGGCGGAGGTCTACCCCGTTCCCCTTGAAAAAGCTTTCCTCAAGGTCTTGCTCCGAACATTGAAGGGCCGCAAGTCGGC
>DATMQC010000029.1:0-7335 GCA_035567275.1 Chthoniobacterales bacterium
GTCCTCGAAATTTCTGTTGGGCGTCTCTTGCGTGTGCCGCGAGTGCTAACCCGCATTTAAAAAGCTAGACATTCCGGAAGGTAGGGCCGGATCTCCGAGCCGGCCGCTATTACGAAGCATACTGGCAAGGCGATCGCCATTCTCGGCGGGTAGCTGGGAGATCTGCCCCTAACCCTGGGTTGCGCATCGCCTGTCCCATTCAAGTTCCTTGTACCAGTCACAGAGCCGTACCTCCCGTGAAACGTAAGCGCCTTACCAACTTATGTTCAAATCTAGTACAACGACAGTGCTGGAACTACTCACACTTTCTCGGGTAATGTCCCGGTTTCTCAGCCTTCTGATATCGTAAATGCTATCGCTCCTGGAGTCGACCCGTCTGTAGTTAATTATAAAATTCTGTTTCAATTGGCGATTCCAGGGCATACCGATCTCGGGTGATAAGTGAGCAAATCAGTAACCGTCAGACCAAGCGTATAGTAAGCTCCATTAATTAGATCGGATCGATTGAAAATCTCCGCTCAGCGACCGGTCATTTGCTCCAGCTTTTCGGGGTACCGAGCCCCTAGTACCGTGATCTTTGAGGCGGCGCTCTCGATCTCACGGAGATCGTCGGACGTGAGTTCGAGGGTAACTGATCCGATATTCTCGTCCAGACGTTCCAGCTTCCGGGTACCTGGGATTGGAACAATCCAAGCCTTCTGGGCAAGTAGCCAGGTGAGCGCGATCTGAGCAGGCGTCGACTTCTTCGATTCTGCGATCTGGCCAAGCAGATCGACTAACGTCTGATTCGCTTTACGGGCTTCCGGCGTAAAGCGAGGGAGGGTGTTGCGGAAGTCGGAGCTGTCGAACTTGGTGTTTTCGTCCACCTTTCCAGTAAGGAATCCCTTACCTAGAGGACTATAGGGAACGAAGCCGATGCCAAGTTCCTCTAAGGTCGGCAGCACTTCCGCTTCAGGGCGTCTCCACCACAGCGAGTATTCGCTTTGGACTGCTGTTACGGGCTGGACGGCGTGAGCGCGACGAATCGTCTGTGCTCCTGCTTCAGAAAGGCCGAAGTGCTTGACCTTACCTTGTTGAATTAGGTCTTTCACCGCTCCCGCCACGTCTTCGATTGGCACGTCCGGGTCGACACGGTGTTGATAGAACAGATCGATGGCATCGACCTTAAGTCGCTTGAGCGAGGCCTCGGCGACCTCCCTGATGTGCTCTGGCCGGCTATCCAGGCCGAGCCAACCAGGACTACCGTCGGGATGGAGCCTGAAGCCGAACTTGGTGGCAATCACCACCTGATCGCGCAGGGGAGAGAGCGCTTCACCGACGAGTTCTTCGTTTGTGAACGGGCCGTAGACCTCAGCGGTATCGAAGAATGTGACGCCGCGTTCGACGGCTGACCGAAGAAGTGAGATCATCTCCTGCTTGTCTGCGGCCGGACCGTAGGAAAAGCTCATTCCCATACAGCCCAATCCGAGAGCCGAAACTTCCAAGTTGCTGTTTCCAAGTTTGCGCTTCTGCATTTTTGAACTTCCGTCTTTAAGTTAGAGATCGAAACTATTTTGTTCCATATTGGGGTTAGAGCGCGATCCGGGGATCGGCGGAAAGAATCTCATCCAAAGTTGACCAGCCGGTTTCGTCCATCGCTTGAAACGCGTGAAGATAGACAGCGACGACTTCGCGCGAATGCTTTTCTAAAAGCTTCCCGATGGCTTCCGTGAGAGCTTCTCGGGTTGGTTCGGGAGGAAGATCATCAACAACGCCTTTCCCATCGTGTTTGATTCCAAGCAGGTCGAGGAAGTCACAAATCATTTCCCTGTGCGCGCCGAGCAGCCAGATCTGGAACATTTGAACGACGAGGTCATTGGAACTCTTCGAGGAAAGCGCCTGTTGAAGCCAGAGGTGTCGTTCGCTCTTCGCCTTTCGCTCAATGTAAATTGGCCGGAGCTTTCTCCGGGAAGCAATATTTTGAATCATTGCTTTGTAGACCGGTTTCTCATGCTCGAGAAGGAACTCAAATACGGCGTTCATTAGCTCCGGCGAAACTCTGCTGCAGATCTCGTGGCACTTCATGATGATAGGCCGCAACGAATGGGTCACGCTGAGCGATTAGTCCAGCGGTTTTTTTGATCGGAACCCTGCGGCTTTCACGTCCAAACGCGAGGTTTACTGCGAATGATTTGGAGCGATGCTTGATACGTTGATGGGTTGCCGGCTGAAGAGATGCAAGAGAGGCCTTCGATATACGATCTTTCACTCGACGAAGTCGAATCGTGGCTCGCCGTGAAGCGGGAAGCCCGCTATCGCGCCAGGCAGGTTTTTCGCTGGATTTACCAACGGCGGGTTTCTCGATTCCAGGAAATGTCCGATCTCTCCGAGTGCCTGCGTCAAACTCTCAACAGCGAATTTCGCGTCGAACCGCTCCCCTGCGTTCGGCAGACAGGTTCTGAAGATTCAACCCGAAAATTTCTCTTTGCGCTTCCTGACAGAAACTTCATTGAGTCGGTGCTGATTCCGGCAAGTCCTGCCCTCTACGGATCGGCCGCCGATCGCCAGACGATCTGCGTTTCGACGCAGGTTGGCTGCGCCTTCGGTTGCAAGTTTTGTGCGAGCGGATTGGATGGATGGACAAGAAATCTCGAAGTCGGAGAGATCGTTCAACAGATCCTTCGCGTGGAGAGTCTCAGTGGCGAGAAAATAAACAATATCGTGTTTATGGGGATGGGGGAACCGCTGGCCAATTACGAAAATCTGCTGAAAGCGATCGAAATTATCAATGCGGGGTGGGGCGTCGGGATCGGTGCGCGCCATATCACGATTTCGACAAGTGGCCTCGTACCGCGAATTCGCGAGCTGGCTGAGCAACCCCTGCAAATGCGCCTTGCAATTTCCCTGCATGGCGCAACCGACGAAGTTCGTCAGAAGATCATGCCGATTAACCGCAGATTCAATGTCGCATCCTTGGTCAGCGCGTGTGCATATTACAGGGAACGAAAGCGCCAAAGGATTACGTTTGAATATATCCTTATCGATCAGGTTAACGATCGCCTGGATCAGGCGGTTGAACTTTCCAGGCTGGCAAACCGGCTGGAGGCAAAGGTGAACCTCATTCCCTACAATACTGTCGAAGGTCTCAGCTGGAAGCGCCCTTCGGAAATGCGCCAACGGGTTTTTTTGCGTGCGCTGCGCAGGAACGGAGTGGATGCCACGATTCGAAGGGAAAAAGGGCACGACATCGATGCCGCTTGTGGCCAACTTCGATTGCAAGTGATCCGAGACAAAAGCTTTGCAGCTTCCGACAACCTGAGATAAAGGAACGCGTATGGCTGATTTCTATGATGAGCCAGAGCGTGCTTGGGACGAGTACGATTGGGAGCGATTTCTCCAGCAACAGGACAGCAAGACAGAGCGCTACATGGAGCTGTTCGAGAAATATATCGATGATCCTAATCGCGACCAGATCATCGCCCAGGAGATGGGCTGGACCCATCTTCTCGACCAACCCGCCGAGGAAGTGGAGGAAATTGGTTTTGAGCCCGATTTCGAACTGGAAAATGAAACGGAAGATGACACTCAGGAAGTATTCGAATCACATCCTCTTTACCAGAACGCTTTTTCCCTCACTGTCTGGATTGATCAACTCTTCGACGAGGTTCCCAATGCAGCGTCGAATCCGGTGGGCGTAAAGTTGGCCTCACACGTCGCCGTCGCCAGCGCGAAGCTTGCCGCCGCGCTTAGCGACCAGGAAACGGAAGAGATTGGTATGACGATCGCCTACCTTAAGCGGGCGCTTCGCGCGATCTCCACCGCCATCGAGGCAGCCACCCAGATGAATCGCGATGGCATTCTGAAGCTTCGACAATACGAAGAGCTTCATCTTCGACTTTTCCAGGTTCGCGACAGCATCATTGTCATGATGGGGGATCTCAGGGCGGAATGGCGCAGACGCTATGGTCCTTGAAGCTGAGCAACGAGGAAGAATTCGCATTGAATGAAGTAGAGATACACGCGTCTAAGTTTGAGGCGGGTCGCAGTGCTATTGATGCAGGTGAACCAGATGACGTTGAACTGGTGAAACGGTGTCAGGCTGGAGATTCGAGCGCTTTCGACGATTTGGTCACCCGGTATCGTGGCAAGGTCTTTACCATGATCTACGGAATGGTCCAAAACGAACAGGACGCTTGGGATCTCGCTCAGGAGGGATTCCTGAAAGCCTGGAAATCGATTCACCGATTTAAGGGAGAGTCCTCGTTTTATACGTGGCTTTACCGCATCATGACCAATGTCACGATTGATTCGCTTCGCCGGAAGGGTATTCGCGGCGAGGCTGAATTCGACGATAGGATTGCTGCCGTCGATGTGGAACCGGGCTCGCGAACAACCCCTTCGTCTGTCCCGCTTCCCTATAAAAAGCTGGAGCACCGCGAAATCAGACAACGGATCGATGAAGCCATTGGAAAACTATCCCCGGAACATCGTGCTGTAATTGTGATGAAGGAAATTGAAGATATGCAATACAATGAAATAGCAGAGATCCTCAGTTGTTCGTTGGGCACGGTGATGTCGCGTTTATTTTACGCACGAAAAAAACTGCAGAGCATGCTCAAGGACCTCTATGAAACCCTTTGAGGAAAAATTCACCGCGTGGCTCGACGGCGAACTTAGCGCCGAAGAGGCGCGGTCATTTCAAAATGATTATCCGTCCGCTCAGGAGGAGAAAGCGCAGTTTCTGAAATTCAAGCGATTGTTGAGACAAGGTCTCGAGTCACGTGTTTTAGAACATCCTGATTTCTTTAATGCCCAACTCATGGCGCGGATCGGGCGCGAATCGGTTCCGCGGCGCTCCTTGCGCCGAGGCTGGCTCGGTTTGCCTCGCATCGCTTGGGGCGGCATTTGTGTTTCGGGGCTTGGCTTGGCAATGTTTGTGGCTCTGATTCCTCACGGCGACCTTTCTGATCCGCGCTCCGGCTATGTAGCTGACGTGCTGAAAACGAAGACTCGCGATCCCAACGTTAAGGCGACGGTCGACAATCGGAAAGACATGACGATTATCAAAATTGAGGGATTGCAGAAGCTGCCGGCTGACAAGGATTTGAATCGGTAGTTGGATGATGGGGATATTTGAGGCGAACGGTCTCAGCTATAGGCGTCAGGTCTGCGCCATAGTACTCTTTTTCGCCATTCTCTTTGGTTTCTTAACGCTCCCTGCCCAAGCTGCCGAGACCTTCTGGGCCTGTTTGATTTACGCGTCCGATGCAGGGCAAGGCAATTCATTGCCTCAACGCCTCAGCGGGTACGACGCACGTATGAGCAGCGCTTTCGGCTATTCGCGTTTTTGTCTGATGGCTCAGCGACAGACCCCGCTTCAGGCGCAGAAGGAAGCGGGTCTCGTCTTTTCCGACGATCTGAAAATTGTTCTTACAAGCCTGACGGGTGTCTCGGACGGCAAGTACCTGATAAAGCTTCTGTTTGTTGAGGGTGAGCAACCGGTCATCGAGACGCAAGCTCGTGTGAGCCGGGACAGCCCTCTGTTTATCAGGGGTCCGAATTGGCGCGATGGCCAGATCATCATCGTAGTCATGGTGGCCGCCTAGCGCGGCGTAGCCCGCAAACAAAACTGTTCGAATGCTGAGCCTACTCGCGCGTTATGTCAGAGCTTGGTAGGGTCCGATCCCGCACCAGTTTCTGCTGAATGACATCGAATCCATCCTTCCGGGTCCTCTAGAAACTGGTGCTGGATGCGCCCCTACCTGCCCTGCGTGCTCGGGACAAGCGGTAGGCCATCGCCATTGCTGGCCGATCCCCTGGAGCTGGAGGGCGCCCGCTCCGTCGGCCGCCGCGAAATGGTGTTGATGTAGCCTAGCCGGCGGCCTCGGCAAAGGTTTCGGCGCGAATCTGGCGCGGACAGTGGAAACGCCGCCGATCGATCAATTTCGGGAATAAATTGGCGAACCCGAAAGTTCACAAGGTAATGGGAGACGAAAGGCGCCAGTTCGATGAGATCTTTCTGCCTCACCTTGACGCGGCTTATAACCTTGCACGCTGGATCGTTCAAAATGATCACGACGCGCAGGATGTGGTTCAGGAGGCTTATATCCGGGCGTTTAAGGGATTTCACGGTTTCCGTGGAGGGAATGGAAGGGCTTGGCTGCTGACGATTGTCCGAAACGCCGCTTACACCTGGTTTAATAAGCGTGTGTCGGACCAGAAATGGGTGCCATACGTTGAAGAGAAACACGCGGAAATCATTTCGATCGATCAATCTGCCAGCGAGAATCGGATGGAAAAGCAAAAGGAAGATCTGCGTGGCGCACTCGAGCGTCTGCCGCCGGAATTTAGAGAGGTCATCATCTTGTACGAAATTGAGGGTTTATCCTATAAGGAGTTGGCGTTGTCACTCGGTGTGCCTCTTGGGACTGTAATGTCTCGCTTGAGTCGGGCTCGCCGGCGCCTTCGAGAGGAGTTTGGGCAGGTTAACACAAGGAGGGCTGCCAATGGATTGTGATGAAGTCAGCCGGCTTCTGGACGCGTACCTTGACGGTGAACTCGATGGGACTGCCCGGCCCGAAGTACAAAAGCATTTGGACAGCTGCCCTGATTGCAGAAAGGAAGCTGACAGGATCGCTGGCTTCAGCTCCCTTGTCCGCGCGACGTTGCCAATGTATAAAGCACCTGCAGAACTGAAAGCCAAAATCCGGGCTTCGCTAAGAGAGGCATCCGCGCCCGAATCGCACTGGTTATTTCGGTTAAGGCGGCCACTGATGTACGCGGCGGCTATTCTTGTGCTCGGCTTTGGCCTTGCATCAGTATTTAGAACTTATGCGCCCAACAGAAATCAGGAACTGATCAGTCAGGCGATAGCTAACCATGCGTGTTCGCTCATGGTTGATCATCTGGTCGATGTGACCTCAAGCGACCGGCACATTGTCAGACCGTGGTTTAACGGGAAACTGGACTATTCCCCTCCCGTTGCGGACCTGGCTCAGGAAGGTTACACCCTTGTTGGTGGCCGAATCGATATGCTCGATAAGCGTCCGGTGGCGGCGATTGTTTATCGGCGTGGCAGCCAGGTTATCAATGTTTTTGTCTGGCCGATCGTCAATGGGAAGATCGACTTCGACGTTCAGTCGGATCGCGGCTACCACTTCTGCGGCTGGAATCAGGCGGGTCTGAACTACTTCTGCATCTCGGCGGCAACCGCCGAAGATATCGAAAAATTTGAAGACGAGTTCCGCGACCACACTAATCTTTAAGTCCAGTGAGGCCGCGCCTCAGACCGGCGAGATTCAAGGGTTATTGAGGTCGCGCTGGGAACCAGCGCAGCCACCGATGCCCGCCGGCTCT
>DATMQC010000030.1:0-7928 GCA_035567275.1 Chthoniobacterales bacterium
AGTAGGCGTCTATTCCGCTCTTTTCATCGGAACAAAACGCACAGGTAAAATGGCCTGTTGCTCAACCTTCGTACCGTGCTTTTGCAAAAGATAAAGCCGCTGGTTTTCCAGGGGACCGACGGGGATGATCATTCGGCCACCATCTCGCAACTGTTCAACCAGCGGGTGCGGAATATGGTCTGGAGCACAGGTTACGATGATGCCATCGAACGGCGCATGATCCGGCCAGCCCTGGTAGCCGTCCCCCGCGAGGACTCGGACATTGTTGTATCCGAGCCGCTTCAGATCCGCCTCGGCCCGTTTTGCCAAAGGCTCAATGATCTCAATGGTGTAGACTTCTGCCACCAATCGGGACAGCACGGCAGCCTGGTAACCGGATCCCGTGCCGATCTCCAACACGCGGTCAGCGGGCTTGGGGTCAAGCTGTTCAGTCATGAATGCCACGATAAATGGCTGGGAAATTGTCTGGCCGTAGCCGATTGGCAGGGGCTCGTCCCAATAGGCAAACTTCCGTTCGGCTTCCGGCAGAAACTCGTGGCGGGGCACCGTAGCCATGGCGTCCAGGACTCGGCTGTTTTTGATGTCCCGTCCTGGGGCAGCAAGCTGTTCCTGCACCATCCTTTTGCGTTCTGCGGAAAAGCTGTCTTCGGTTGGCGTTTGTGAGTGGCAGACCGACGGCCACAGGAGAAGCAAAAGTGGCGCGATCAACGCTTCGTACACGAAAGCTCTCATCTCCAGGAACTGGTGGTGGAAGCTCTTAAGCCGCTGGAGGGGCGTTGCTCGCAACGGCCGGATGCACGATAAAAAATCATTTGGTTGGCGCTAGCGAAACCGCAGGAGTTGCAAGCAACTCCCCTCCAGACAAGCCCGAAGTCAACTTCGGCGTTCGCAGCTCGGTCTCAGCTCAAAAGCTGAGCAAGCTACAGGCGGACAACGCGGGCGGTCTTAATATTCGTATTCCCCAGGATCGCCGACAGCATTGACTCATCAGGCGCGGAATCAAGGTTCAGAACCGTGAGAACTTCGCCTCCGCGATGGTCGCGGCTCAAGGACATGTTCGCGATATTCACTCCATGTGTTCCGAGTACTGTGCCAATTTGACCTACGATTCCAGGGACGTCGTTATTTTCCAGTAGCAACAAGACTCCTTTTGGCCGAGCCTCCACGTGGCGCCCATTGATTCTGACAATTCTAGGCGAAGAGCCAATAAACGTGCCCGCAACTGAGACCGTTTCACCCTGGCCGCTGGCTTCAAGTTCAACCAGATCCGTAAACTCGCCAATAGCGCTCTCTTTGGACTCGATAGTTTTCAACCCAAGTATCTGCGCGAGTGATTTGGCATTAACAGGGTTGACCTCTTGTCCGCCGGCTTCTTCCAGGAAACCCCTCAAAACATATCTCGAAATCGGGCTTGTCTCTACGTCGTTGACCTTGCCGCTGTAGTTGATGGCTAGCGTCTCACAGCGCTTGGGCGCAACCTGGCGCAAAAACCGGCCCAACTTTTCGCCGAAATCCAGGTAGGGACCAATAACTTCCAGCGTTTTCGCGTCGATGTTGGGAACGTTGACTGCGTTTCTAATGACTCCGTGCAAGAGAACCGAGCGAATCGCTTCGGTGATTTCAAGGCCGACACTCTCTTGAGCCTCGGCAGTCGAAGCCCCCAAATGGGGAGTAAAAACAATATTGGGCAGTGCTCGTAAAGGAAAATCCGCCGGGGGTGGTTCGGTCTCATAAACATCAAGCGCGGCAGCCGCGATATGGCCCGATTTGAGCCCCTCGAACAGTGCAGCTTCATCGATGAGCCCACCTCGGGCGCAGTTGACGATCCTTACTCCCTTCTTCATTTTCGCCATTCGTTCTGAATTGATCAGGTGCGCGGTCTCCGTCGTGAGAGGAATGTGAAGCGTCAGAAAGTCCGCGCGTGAAAGCACGTCATCAAGATCGTCGTACAGCTCAACCTGGAGCGAGCGCGCCCGGCTGGGGGATAGATACGGATCGTAAGCAATGGGTCGCAAGCCAAAGGCAATCGCCCGCCGAGCGATTTCGGTTCCGATTCTTCCCATCCCTATGATCCCGATGGTTTTCCCATACAGTTCGACTCCTTCGTAGCTCTTGCGATCCCACTGCCCTGCCTTCACGCTGCTATGGGCCTGCGGAATGTTGCGCGCGATCGAGACGAGCAAAGAAAACGCGTGTTCGGCCGTCGAGACTGTGTTGCCCCCCGGCGTGTTCATCACGATAACCCCGCGACGGGTGGCTGCCTCGACGTCCACATTATCTACACCTACGCCGGCGCGTCCCACCACTTTCAATTTTTTCGCCGCGTCAATGACGCTCGCCGTTATTTTCGTCTGCGATCGCACCACGATCGCCGAATATTCGCCAACGGTCCCCAGCAGATCTTTCTCCGTTAAGCCCGTTTTAACGTCGACAAGCAGTTCTCCTCCACTACGCAGCAACTCGACACCTTTCGACGAGATCGAGTCCGCTACCAGAATTTTCAGCTTATCCATGATTAAGCTTCGTCAGGAAATCTTTCACCAACTCAAATACTGGAAGAGAACCGAGGCCGGAAAACAAGGAAGAGAAAGCTGCCTCGGGTTCCGGCTCGGGACTATGGAGAACGACATTCACACTCCTGGAAGCCATCGCGGTTTGAGGCCGGCTCACCGACAGTTCGCCTGCGTATCGGGCCAAAGCAAAAAGCGGCCAATTATTACGGTACATGTCGTACTTGAGATAAAAGACGCGGGGGAAACCTGTTCCGGTGATCAGTGTTTCGCTCCAGGAGCCATCGGGGTTTTGCGTATTGATCAAATAGCGGATGCCCTTCTCAATACTCTTTCGGTGAGCTTGCTCAAATGCACAGAGTCCAAGCACGGCCCATGCCGTTTGTGATGGAGTGCTCACTCCTCGCCCGCGCAACTTCGGATCTTCATACGACGCAACCGTCTCTCCCCACCCACCATCTTCGTTCTGGTGCTTTTCCAGCCAATCCCGGCCCCCCTGAACCCAGGGTTCATTCATATCCACGCCGATGGTGAGAAGTCCACGCAAGACTTGCGAGGTGCCATAGATATAATTGACACCCCAACGTCCGTACCATGCGCCATCCGTTTCCTGTTTCTCTTTCAGGAAATGGACGGCTCTGCGAATCGCATGATGCGACTGGCGAAAACCTAGATGTCCAAGGATCTCAAGAACGCGAGCGGTCACGTCGCAACAGCTGGGATCCAGGATCGCGTTATGGTCGGCAAACGGGACGTTTTCCAGCAGCGGGTTCTGTACATCCTTGTCGAACGCAGCCCAGCCGCCATCCCTGTTCTGAAAGCTCAGAAGCCAGCGAACAACGCGATCGTATAGTCCCGAGTCATTTCGATACCCGGCAGTGTACAATGCCAGCAATACCATCGCCGTGTCATCCACGTCCGGACAAAACGGATTGTTAAATTCAAAGCACCACCCGCTCGGCTCCGGATCTGGATTATTTACAACCCAGTCGCCTGCGATTCGCACTTCCTGCGAAAGGAGCCATCGGACCGCGCTTCGCGAGGAAGGATGCGACGCGCCAATCCCTGAGCGCGCAAGCGCGACGAGAGTGATGGCTGTGTCCCATATCGGAGAAAAGCAGGGCTGAATTCTGAATCCCTGATCATCGTCGACGAAAAGTTCACGAAAATCGGCCTCCGCCTTCCGATATATCGGATGATTCGGCTGATACCCAAGGCATCGAAGTGCGATCATGGAGTTCAACATGGCCGGGAAAATAGCCGCCAAGCCGCTGCACCCATCTCCGATTCGCTCAATCATCCACTCCTCGGCAACCGCCAAAGCCTTCTTCCGCAACGGGAGAACGCCATGTCCCTCAATGAATTTCAAGCATCGGTCGATGAGTATGAAGAACTGCTTCAACCCCGACGCTTTTTGTCGTGGCACTCTGGCCGGGTCGAGGTAGAGCTCTCGAATTCCTTTGTCTTCCGGTAACGCCCGCGTCGGCTTGTAATGATTGATGATCGCCAGCGGCACAACCATTGCCCGCGTCCAGGAGGAGACCGCGTAAAGGTTAACGGGTAGCCATCTTGGAAGTAGCAGGAATTCGACTGGAATCGTCGGCACGGCCTCCCACGGGATCTGGCCGAGAAGTGCCAGGTAGAGCCGGGCGTAGGTGTTCGTTCTTTCAATCCCACCTAGTTCATGAATTTTCGCCCGGGCCAGCGATAAGAGCGCGTCGCTTTGAGAAAACCCCGTGAGTTTGAGAGAGAGATACGCCTTTACCGACGCGTTTACTTCAGAGGGACCCTCCGAATAGATGTTCCAGCCTCCGTCAGGCAGTTGCCTCGAGAGAATGTGGTCCACGCACTTTTGTTGGAGCTCGAAGTCGATCTCCCCGGACCAATGCATGAACGTGATGTAATCGGAACAAAGGGTCGAGTCGACTATGAGTTCGCCAAGCCAATATCCATCCGGATCTTGAAGACTGATTAGATTCTGTTGTGCCCTGTAAATCGCGTCTTTTAGGAGTGTATGCACTCCTGTCTCATCGTTCACCGTCTTCTCCCGTTGATGTTAGCCCCGCACGACGGTTGCTTCCCGCTTTGGCTTGGTTGCACCTGCCGAGATCCCATTGAAGACGATCTTCGGATCTGGATGATTCTTTGGTCGGGGGCGGGGACCAAAGTTGAACCAAATATTTTTCCAGGTGTCACCGGGCTTGCCCTGGAGACCTATTGTTGCCGAGGGCTCATAACCGCACTGCACCATGCAGTTCTCGCATCGCACGTCCCTGGCAACGCCATCCACCACGCCGTACTTGCTCCAATCCACGTTCTCCTGGAGTTCCTTGTAGGTCGCGTAGTGACCCTCGGTCATGAAATAGCAAGGCGCTTTCCAACCCATGATGTTGCGCGTAGGAATCGCCCACGCTGAGCAGCTCAGATCGCGAAGTCCCGCAACAAACTCCAAGTACACAGGGGTGCCAAAAAGCGGAAAACGCTTACCCCACTCAGGAGCTTTCGAAAATTTCTCGATCGTGGCCCTGCGAGTCAGGAAAAAATTTGCCGGATCCAGGCCAAGGCGTTTCGCCATGTCCTTCTTTGCCGCGTCGTATTCGTATCCGGGCGAAATAGTATGCCCATCCACACCAAGAGCCGCCAAATATCCAAACAAATGCTCGATCTCGGCGACGTCCGTTTCGCGATAGACAGTGGTGTTCGTTGCCACCTGGAACCCCAGAATTTTAGCCATACGTATGGCGAGAACACACTCCTGAAATACACCTTGTCGCTCGACAATGATGTCATGCGTCTTTTCAAGACCATCTAAATGGACGTTCCAGTACATCCATTTATTGGGAGCTATCACCGGTTTCGAAGGATCTTTGGGGCCTTTTTTGACCTGTTCCACTTCCGTGGGCGTCAGCAGCTTTTCTGAGGCAAGCCGATCCAGCTGCGCTGAGACGGCCTCCGGCCCTTTCGGGTAGCAAACCGCCAGGTAATCCCGCATTTTTCGACGCATCCACATCCCGTTGGTGCAGACGTAGACGATGCGTCGCTGATCGAGCAACCCGTTCACGAGCGCCTCAACCTGCGGATAGATCAGCGGCTCACCGCCGCAGATCGACACCATGGGGGCATTGCATTCGATCGCGGCTCCGAGGCAATCCTCCAAGGACATCACGTCTTTAAGAGACGTCGAATATTCCCTTATTCTCCCGCAGCCGGTGCATGTCAGATTACAGGTATGCAGCGGCTCCAGTTGAAGAACCGTAGCGAACCTTTTGCTCCGCCTCAGCTTGTGATGCAAAAGGTGCCCGGCAATTTTCATCGTTAATGCCAAAGGAAAACGCATATTTCAAAATAAGCGCCGCACAGTAGCAGCAGTGCGTCCGGATTCAAGGACGACGTTAAAGGTTAATGGCATTAGATATGCTGGCGCGGCGTAACAGAACTCCTTGCACATAATGTATTGGTTAGGCAGTCGCCGTCGGAGGCCGGCAACCTGGTTAAGCTCTAATTCAGCAAACAACTGCAATCCTTGCAAGTCTCGTAACGAACTCTCGGTTAATCCGTCTTTTTATTTTACGCAAGGATCGAAACGCATTTTTTCGTTGGGCCCCAAGCCAACCCCGGGAAAGCAACCTGAGAGATTTTGAATCTCTATTATTTTAGTAGACTTTATTGGGGACCGATGCTACTTGTGCTCCGTTCCATCTGAGTTTTAAAAACAGCAGCTTGTTTCTTATGGATGCCGCTCTATACTCATCCGCGCTCGCCGAAGTTCCACCTCCAATGTCCCACGCTGACTCCGCTCTTCAGGCCCTCGAGCCCCTCGATGCGTTGGCCGAGCAATCGCGAAATCTTGCGAAATGGCGCTCCGTAGCCGTGGACGGCCGGGTCGTTCCGAGCTATGTGCTCATCGGTCCCCGTGCCGGCCGCGTCCCTATTCGTCTTGCATTGATCGGCGGTATTCGCCCCTCTGATGTTCTCAGCACGATTTCCATCGCAAAAGTTCTGGTTGAGTTGGATTTAGGGCCACTCATTGCCCAGGATTTTGCTCTCTTTGCATTTCCTCTTGCGAACCCAAGCCGGGCTTTTCAGACCGAACCGGACTTTGACACCAGTTTCTGGCAAGATGCACCCGACCCGGTCGTGCGATTTTTTGAGCGGGAACTTATTCTGGATGAATTAGATGGGATGATCGCGGTCCGTGGGAATGAACCTATAGCGGGGTTCCAGATTCAGGTCTCGAGCCGTGTCATTGCGACAGAAGTCCTCTGGCGAGCCCTGGAACTACCTCAAAAACTCGTCCCTCTGGCAAACGATCCGATTCAGATTTTTCCGCAAACCGAGAATTCAAAACGCTCTTTTGCCAATCTGGGCCACCTTTGTCCGAAACCGTTCAGCCTCATCATTCGGACTCCGAAGAACGCGCCATCTGAAAATCAGATTTCTGCCGTCGCCTTCAGCATAAAGCAGATTTTGCTGCATTATCGGTCTCTGGTTCGCCAGGCAGACAGGATGTGATAGCCTGGATGACTCATCCCGCCGCACTGCTGGACAGGAAATCTCGCCGCGGGTAACCGTAGCAAATGGAATGGCTAATTTGGGCGCTCCTTTCCGCACTGTTTGCCGGGGTAACAGCCGTCTTTGCAAAAATCGGAGTGACCGGCATCAATTCGAATCTGGCAACAGCAATCCGCACGAGTGTGATTCTTTTCTTTAGTTGGTTGATTGCGGCTTTGACAACAAAGGGCGCCGAATTCGGTTCAATTGGAAAGCAGACTTGGATCTTTCTCATTTTATCTGGTATTTCAACTGGCCTTTCGTGGCTTTGTTATTTTCGGGCGCTCCAGGTCGGTGAAGTTTCAAGGGTAGCGCCTATCGACAAGCTTAGCGTAGTGGTAGCGATGGCCCTTGCTATCCTGTTCTTACGAGAAAAAATCGATGCACGGGAAGGATTCGGGGCCGTTCTGATTATCTTTGGGGCACTTCTGCTCGCCTGGAAATAGCGGGGCCGTGTCCGCGGACTGGCGAGGTCTAAGGATCTCCAGGTCATGTTGGGAGAAGCGCCGATTGGGGAGCGGCGCATCCAAGAATGAGCCTGGGTCGCATTAGCGAGAGAAAGGTCTTGATTGTCACTTCGTTGTCAGCTCTTGATGTTAAAGACGCGGTCGGGCTGTCCTTCGCCGCAGTTGTCTAAGCCGACGGAATGCGTCGAGTGCAGCTATTGCGTGGAGTAGGATCCTGGCCGGGCCGCGAGGTATGACAAGGCTGGCGGACGATCCAGAGAGCAAGTTTGAGGCAAGCTTGATCAGCCGAATCGCTGATGGAGACGAGTCTGCATTTGCGACTTTCTATCAACGCCTTTCTTCATCCCTGTACGGGATGGCGTACCGAATGATGAATGACGCCAAAGAGGCAGAAGATGTT
>DATMQC010000031.1:0-17388 GCA_035567275.1 Chthoniobacterales bacterium
GTGATTTCTCGCGAATGAGTCGATTCGGCGGGTTGTCCGGCATGGAACAAGGAAACACGATCCTCGCGCGGAGGGAAATGAATCCTCACGCCGATCAAAACCGCGGGCACAAAGACATTTTCACCACAGAGGCACAGAGAACTCAAAGTTCGAAGGGAACGAATCGGTTAATAACCCTCTGGGCTTTCGGTGGTGAAATTTCCCGCCCCGTGCTGTCTTCAAGCGCGCCAAGCCGAGGGAAATGGTTGGTGCCGGGCAGAAAGACCGTCAAGCGGGTCCCCACATCAGAAAGCCAAAATCTCCCTGGCTTCTCTTAGCTTCGTGTCCTCTGCGTCTCTGTGGTGATTCGCCTTCCGTGATTTACTCGATATAGATCCGCGTGACGCGCTTGGTGATTCCCGTAAAGATCTCCCACGCTATTGTGCCGGCCTTGGCCGCAACTTCACTCGCAAGAATTTCTTCATTGCCTTGGCGGCCGATAAGGACCACTTCTTCGCCGGTTTCGACGTTGTCCAGATGGCTGGCGTCGACCACGATCTGATCCATCGTGACCCGGCCAAGCATGCGGCATCGGCGGCCCCTGATTAAGACGTCGCTTTCCTGTCCGGATAAATGCCGGTTGATTCCGTCGCCGTATCCCGCGCTCAGAGTCGCGACGCGCATCTTTGAACCGGCAATGAACGTTCGCCCGTAACTGACGCTCCGGCCTGCTCCCAGCGTTCGAACGAGGGTGACCCTCGTTTTCAAACTCAGCGCCGGATGAAAATAATGCTGGAATTCGCTCAACGGCGAAATGCCGTAAATCGCCAGGCCAATCCGCATCAGTTCACCCGGCTCGCACCGTTTGCCGAAACAAATGGCTCCCGCGCTGTTCAGGACTGTTGTCTCGGCACCGGCGTAGCCGAATCGTCTGGATGCCGCTTGAAATCGGTCCAGCTGGGAGGCGGTATAATCCCAGTCCTCGTCGGCTACCGGCAGATGGGAGGAGATCGCGGTCACACGTATGGCATTTATTTGGCGGATTGCCTCTAACGCTTTGCCAGCTTCCTCTTCATCGAGACCAATACGTCCCATGCCGGTATCGACCGCAAAATGCACGTCCAGTCGTTCTCCGGCCGGTACACACCTTGCGTATTCAATCGCTTCTTCAACCGTTGAGATGGTCGGAATGAATTTTTCGTTAACAATCAGCTGGCGTTCTTCAGACAACGCCGGCGAAAGGATCAGGATCGGAGCCAGGGAACCGGTTGCCCGGATCGTTTGCGCCTCAACGAGATTTGCGACTCCAAATAGGTCGATATCGTTATCCAGCCGGAGCGCGACCTCTGGAAGTCCATGTCCATACGCGTCCGCTTTGACGACGAAGATAACGCGGGCCTTCTGTGCCGTCATTGAACGGATGGTCAGGATGTTTCTGCGCAAAGATCGAATGTCTATCTCGGCCCAGCAACGATAAGAAGCAGTCATCGATATTTGGTCCAAAGAATGCCCGCCAATAAGAGCAATACAAGGTTCCTTAAGATAGGAAGGATCGTGCCAGTCGACGCGAATGTGTGGCCAAAACAGCCGCAATCGATATTTAGACCTCTCACCAGGGCGCTAGCCAAAGCAAGAGTAAAGACACCCAGCAGCAAAGTGATCAGCAACAACGCCCCGCGCTCAAACGATTTCAGGAACAAGCAAAGGCCGGTCAGGAACTCCACCCACGGTAAATAGTCAGCTGCGGCTGCGCAAATCTTCCACGGAAGGAGTTGATAACGCTCCAGCTCAATGGCGAATGTGGCAGGGTCATAGATTTTGGCTGTCCCGGCAAAGACGAAAAGTCCCCCCAAAACAAGGCGCATAAGAAAGCGGCCTGCCCTTCCGTACCGAAACCCAACGTCCATGCGAAAAAGGCTAGCGTCCTGTCCCCGAAATAACATATATTTTGCCGGAAGTCAGTTGGCTGTTTTTCAAGGCGCGAACGAGCGCCCATATCTGAATCATACGGGCCGAGAGACACTAGTCACCTGGCCGCTTTCCATTCTTCCCAGCCTCCTTTCAGAACGTAAACCGGCGAAATCCCGTTTTGCTCCAAACGCGCAGCGATTTCGTGGCTCATTTCGCACGACCTTGAACTGCAATAAACCACGATCTTTCGCCCGGGAGACCATTGATCCAGGAAGCGCGGAAAAAGGCGATCCCATGCTTCCAGATTCAACAGCAGCGATCCGGGCACATGCTCTGCCTCATACTCAGGTTGCGATCTCGCATCCACCCAGAGCACCACCGATCCCCACGAGAGCACAGTCCTAAGCTTTTCCTCACCGGGCGCCAGCGTCTCTTCCGACCATGGAGGCCGGCGCGGATGAACGATCGCGGTTACACCCGCGGGAACGAGCGCAGCCAGTAAGATCAGAACAGCCTGACGGACGGACTTCATTTAACCCGCGCGTACGCATAACGCGTCCGAGGATTTTGCGTTGGGTAATCCGTCCGAATTAGAAACGTAGCGCCGACGGGTTGGCTGACATCGGTCGGGGTGATTTCGATCTCGTACTCTTTCCCGGGTTTTACTTCTGAGAGCTGAGCTTTGATCGAGGGATTATCGGAGGCGACTGACAGGATTTTTACAGAGGAATTCCCAGCCACCGTAATCTGTATTTTTTTGGTATTTGGCCGCTCACCAACTCGCCAAAAAACCAGCTCAGGCTGAATTTGAATTGGGTCTTCAATATCAACCAGCAATCGCAGAATCGTGGGTTGCTCCCTTGCCTGGGCCGTCGTCACACGGATCGCTTTCTCCTGCTTGCCGATGCGCCCACCGAAGCTGAATTTTGCTTCAATCTCACCCGATTCACCCGGCGCGTATTCGGTCTTCTTCAAGCCAGCCGTTGTACAACCGCAGGATGTTTGGACGTTTTCAATCTTGACCAATTCCTTGCCCGCATTGGTAAACCTGTATTTTGCGACGATCATTTCCTGTTCGGGCCTCGCCTTGAAAGATTGTTCAGGCTGGTCAAAAACCAATTGCCCATATGTCGAGCAGGCAAAAAGAGAAAAAAACAGAATAAAAACCGGCGTTCTCATCGGGTGCTTTCGATTTGGAAGATTTTCACGGGAAAAAGAAAACCACAGAGTGCACAGTTTCCACCGATTATTTAGGATGGCAGACAGCCTCCCAAAATGGGAGAATTGATCGTGCTACTCTGAAAACCGCCGGGAGCAAGGTCTATGTATCAGATTGTTTTCAATGAGATCAGTGCAGCTGAGATAGCGCGTATTCCTATGGACCTTCAGCTCGAACTACTGGCGCAATTCCAATTCCTGCCCGACGACCTTGAAAACCTGGACCCTAAGATGTTCGGGATCATCGAGCGAGAAGGAAAGCGGCTCTATCGTTACCGAGCCAGCGACTATCGCATCTATTTTGAGCGAAGCCCTGAAGGCGTGCTTGTCCACCGGGTTCTCCATAAGAACACGATCCGTGATTTTCTCTTTCGTTCGAAGCTGCCAATGGCCGAAGACGACCAGTTGCGCGAACATGCCGGATTCTGGAAGTTGATTGAAGAAGGCGAACAGCGCAAAAAGTAGCTACGGATTTCACGGATTGGATCTGCTCGATAATATCGTCGGAAATGAACAAAATCGGCGCGCTGCATTTCCGATTTGCAGAGAAAGAATTTTCATGGCCCATGCTGCGGTTACCGCCCTGCCTCGCGTCGTTGCAGATGCGGTAATTCGGTACGCAGAAGAGAGTGCAGCCGATTTCAAAAATTTTGCCGCGCTCCTCAAATCAATCCAGGAAACACGCGCAGCTTCTGCAAAACTGATTGGAAGCTCGCCGGACGAAATTGCCCTTATCGGTCCGACATCTCTTGGCCTTAGCCTTTTTGCCAATGGGATTGACTGGCAACCGGGGGATGAAGTTGTCTGCTACCTGGATGACTATCCGGCAAATGTCTATCCATGGCTCAATCTGCGGTCGCGTGGCGTTACGATCCGTTTGTTGCAGCCCGCCGAACCCGGGGCGATAACTCCAGATCTGGTCGCCGATGCGCTCACATCAAAGACGCGTCTTGTTGCTCTGGCATCTTGCAACTTCTTGTCGGGATACCGTATCGATCTCGATGCGATCGGCCAGACGCTGCGAAAAAGGGGTATCCTGTTCTCGGTCGATGCGATTCAAACCCTTGGAGCATTCCCGACCACGGTTGAATTTGTCGACTTTCTCAGTGCCGACGCTCACAAATGGATGCTCGGACCTCTTGCAATCGGTGTTGTTTACGTCCGCAGGGAATGCTTCGAGTTGTGCCGCCCGACTCTCCTGGGATCATGGAACGTGAAAGCCCCCGGGTTCATCGCCCAGGAGGAGATCGAGTTTCAGCCGACCGCCCAGCGCTACGAGCCTGGAGCGATGAATATGCTGGGCATTTTGGGGATGAAAGCAGGTATCGATCTGCTGCTCGAGATTGGCATTGACCGAATCGCTAATCGGATTCTGACAATTAAATCGCGTCTGGCGGATGGTCTCCAGCGACTTGGATTCAGCATTTTGGGACCGGCCACCGGTCCGAATACTTCCGGGATAACCACGGTGGGGGATTCGGCGCGAGATATGAAGGCACTCTTCGAGCAACTGACTTCGGAGCGGATCATTTGTTCGCCCCGCCAGGACCGTCAAGGCCGCCAGTATATACGATTCAGCCCTCATTTCTATAATACAGAGGCAGAGGTGGACCATATCCTGGATGTGACCGCTCGCGCCAAATCTTAAAATCGCTCACAAATCGAGGCGCTCACTGGTTCCGAATCTTCCGAGGTAGAGCACGGTCTCGTACTCAAGCGATACGGCTCCTTCTACCGCGTTCTCGTCAAACAACCGCTCGGCGGCAGCAACGATGTCTCGGTGTCCCGGCTCGCCCATGAGAGGCACATAAGAGGTAGATAACAGCCTTCCGATAAAGGCTTCCCGGCCAAGCTCTTGCGCATTGACGAATCGCTTCACAGTCACCTCCCCCGGCGCAAAAAAGGCGCGAACATCTTCGCTCCCCACATTTCGATGATTTGCCTCGCTATACTCAGGGGCCTCAAGTCTCAACAGTTCCTCGTATTTCCAGCCAAGCCTTGACGCGTCCGCCTGCCGCTCGTTCCAGATCAGGGCCGCACATTTGCCCGGTCTTAAAATCCTGCGAAATTCCGCTTTGGCCTTTACACGGTCAAACCAGTGAAACGCTTGCGCGCTTGTGATCAAGTCCGCAAGATGATCCGGCAGCGAGGTTGATTCAGCCGTGCCTTTCACGCTGTGAAACAGAGGTTCCGCTTTCAACGTTCGTTCGGCTTCGCCGCGCATGGCGTCGTTTGGTTCGACCGCGTAAACCTCGAACCCGGCATTCAAAAGCTGTTTTGTAAAAATGCCTGTACCGGAGCCTATATCCGCAACGACGGCAGGTGGCGCCACGATCTTGCAAAGAAGCTGCAACGCGGCATCCGGATATCGGGGACGATACTTCGCATAGTTCTCCACCCTATTGCTGAACCGCTCGGTCGGGGTTTTCATCTCGCTGAATCAGGACTTTACTGCTTCTCCAACATTCGCGATAGTGCGCCTCCTTAAAAAATGGATCGGATCGGCATTGGTTTGGCAGGCCTGGGTACAGTTGGAGCGGGCGTCTATAGACACCTGATCCAGAACCGCGCAATTATCAGCGAACGGCTTGGACTCCAATTATCTGTCCATCGGGTCGCCGTAAGAAACCCGGAAAAGAAACGCTCGGTTTCGGCTCCTCCAGAGACAATCACCCGGAATTGGGAGGAACTGATCGATGACCCGGAGGTCAATATCCTCGTCGAATTGATGGGCGGGATTGACATTCCTTACCTCTTCACAATGCGGGCTCTCGATGCTGGCAAGGTCGTCGTTACCGGGAACAAGGCGCTGTTAGCTGAACGAGGTGCTGAGATTTTCGAAAAGGCAGCCGAAAAAGGAGTGCCGATCTTTTTTGAGGCGGCGGTCGCAGGCGGAATTCCGATCATTAAATCGATACGGGAAGGCTTTATCGGAAATCATATCGAGTTCATCCACGCCATCCTCAACGGTACCAGCAACTATATTCTTTCACGCATGACCGAGGAGCGAATGGATTTTCCGGTGGCGCTAAGAGAAGCCCAGGAACAAGGATACGCGGAGGCTGATCCCTCTTTGGATGTGAATGGATGGGACGCGGCTCATAAAGCAATCATCCTGGCTTCGCTCGCGTACGGTTTCTGGGTGAGCACCAGCCAGATCCACGTCGCCGGGATTGAGAAGGTAACGGCGTCGGACATACGGTTTGCCGACAATCTGGGGTATAGAATCAAGCTCGTGGCGACAATCCGGGCAAACCGGGACAGCTTTGTCGAAGTCCATGTTCATCCGACTCTGGTGCCGAAGCAGCATGTTTTGGCTTCCGTGAATGGCGTGTTCAACGCGCTCATGGTACGGGGCGATATTGTGGGAGATACGCTGTTCTATGGGCGAGGCGCGGGTCAGGATCCAACGACCAGTTCCGTGATCAGCGATTTAGCGCAGGCAGCGATCTGGTATGACTCCGGAGGCAAAGCATTCGGATTCACGCCGCACGGTCTTTATGGAAAATGTCTGCCGATCGAACGGGTTTCGTCAGGATATTACCTGCGGCTCACCGTGATAGACGAACCTGGTGTGCTGGCCCAGATCGCAAGCGTTCTGGGTTCTCACAAGATTGGCATCTCCTCGGTCATCCAACCGGAGGGACACGAGGGAGACGCGGTACCGCTCGTACTGATGATTCACGATGCTCCATTCGGCAGGATGCAAGCTGCATTGGAACGTATTCAGGTGTTGGCATGTGTGAAATCGCCGCCGATGATGCTGTGGGTTTTGTCATGAGCACCCTTAGGCCGGCACTCAAACCCTGCGTCGGTGTGATCGAAAGGTACCGGACCTATCTACCCGTATCCGAAACGACCCCTGTCATTTCTCTGAATGAGGGATCGACTCCATTGATTCCCGCACCGCGACTGAGTTCTATTGTCGGCCGCCGTCGCCGTGTCTACCTCAAGTTTGAGGGGCTCAATCCAACTGGTTCTTTTAAAGATCGCGGCATGACTGTCGCGGTAAGCAAGGCGGTCGAGCGTGGAGCCAATCTCGTTGTCTGCGCATCCACCGGCAACACGTCGGCTTCTGCGGCTGCGTATGCGGCTAGGGCGGGAATTCAATGTGCAGTCCTGCTTCCCTCCGGCAAGATTGCGATGGGCAAATTGGCGCAGGCGTTCGTCTATGGTGCCAGAGTTATCGCGCTCGAAGGCAACTTTGATCGTTGCCTCGCCCTGATACGCGAACTTTCCACCGAGCCTGGGATAGCTGTGGTTAACTCCATAAATCACGATCGGCTCGAAGGACAGAAAACCGCCGCATTTGAAATCGTTGACGCGTTGGGTGAAGCGCCGCATCTCCACATTCTTCCCGTCGGCAATGCAGGCAATACAGCCGCCTATTGGAAGGGGTACGCCGAATACCTTCGGTCGGGTCATTCCACTCGACTTCCCCGAATGCTGGGGTTTCAGGCAGCCAATGCCGCGCCGATTTACTACGATCGGATTATCGAACAACCGGAGACTGTCGCTTCGGCGATCCGAATTGGTAATCCCGCGAGTTGGAAGATGGCGAAATCGGCGTTTAACGAATCCGGCGGCGCGATCGATATCGTATCGGACAGTGAAATTCTTTCTGCCCAACGATGGCTGGCATCTAACGAAGGTCTTTTTGTCGAACCCGCCAGTGCTGCCTCCGTGGCCGGATTGCTGAAATGCTGCAGCGAAAAAGATTGCCTCCAGTGCCCTTTGCGAATGCTTCCAGAAGAAGCAACGATTGTCTGCACGCTGACAGGCCACGGTTTGAAAGATATCGACGCCGTGATGAGCGAAAACCCCCAGCCGGTCTTTGCCTCCGCCAACAAAACCGAGATCCTCTCCATTCTGAAGAAATCAAGATGAGTCTGATTGTCCAAAAATACGGGGGAACATCGGTGGGCTCTCCCGATCGCATCCTGAACGTTGCCCGCCGAATCCTCGAAACGCAGCGCGTCGGCAACCAAGTGGTTGCCGTAGTCTCAGCCATGTCCGGCGTGACGGATAGTCTGATTGAGCTCGCCCGGCAGGTGGCACCACATCCGACAGAACGCGAAATGGATGTCTTGCTCTCGACGGGTGAGCAGACAACGATCGCTCTTACGGCGATGGCTATTAACGGTCTCGGTGGTCAGGCCGTCTCATTAACTGGCGCTCAAGCCGGGATTGTGACCGACGGCTTTCACACAAAAGCGAAGATCGCCAATATTACTCCCAAGCGGATCCATTCGTTCCTGGACGAGGGAAGTATTGTGATCGTTGCCGGGTTTCAGGGGGAAAGTTTCGAAGGCCAGATAACGACCCTTGGGCGCGGCGGATCCGATTTGACCGCAATCGCCGTCGCCGCAGCCATCAAAGCCGATCTCTGCCAGATATTTACAGATGTGGACGGCGTTTACAGCTGCGATCCGCGGATTGTAAAGAGGGCAAGGAAAATCCTTGAGATTTCCTACGACGAGATGCTCGAAATGGCCAGCCTCGGCTCGAAGGTCATGCAATCGCGTTCGGTGGAGTTTGCAAAGAAATTTGACGTTATTTTTGAAGTGCGCAGCAGTTTTAACGATCAGCCAGGAACAGTAGTGAAACACGAAACAGCCGGGATGGAAAAAGTGGTCATTCGGGGGGTAAGCGTTGACCGCAAACAAGCGAAAGTCACGATCAGCCGTGTTCCGGATAAGCCCGGCGTGGCTTCACGAGTCTTCAACGAAATTGCCGTTATCAACGTCAACGTCGACATGATCGTTCAAAATGTTTCGGCGGCCGGCACCACGGACATCTCGTTCACGATCCCCGCCGATGAGTTGCCAAAAATCGAAAAACATCTCGGCCCGATCGTTGCGGAAATTGGAGCCGGAGGATTTGCGGCTCAAGCCGGCATCGCCAAACTCAGCGTGGTTGGCATCGGGATGCGTTCTCATTCGGGTGTTGCCGCGAGGATGTTCGAGCTCCTTGGTAAGGGCGAAATCAACATCCAGATGATTAGCACCTCCGAAATAAAGATCTCCGTGATCGTCGATGAAGATCGCGTCGATGACGGAGCTCGAATCGTTCACACCGGTTTCGGACTCGACGAAGTAGAATCCTCAGAAAACGAAATCGGCTTCATTGAATCTGGCGTTCCGGCGCCACACAAACTGCGCCGCTCGGGATAAGCATTTCCAATAGCGAATTCGGGGAAGCTACAAGCAACTGTTTAGCGGCCTAGCTTAGCGTTCACAAGTACCTGCCGTTCTGTAACTTGTGCAAGCAACTCGGAATAGATCCGCGCGATTCGTGACGGACGGTAGCGGTAGGGGCAGATCTCCGAGCTGCCCGCCGAGAATAGCGTCCTTGCCTTACGAGTCTGCCTCGTTAAAACGGCCGGCTCGGAGATCCGGCCCTACCTCGCTAGCCTGCCGACAATCGCTTTAGAACGCGAAACCACCCACAATGTGGCTCTCTAGCGTAATTTCTAAAACTGTAAGGTATTTGTGAATACCGCCCTAACCTTTGACCCCGGGAAGCGTCCCCTGTCGTGGCGGGCTTGTAGCTTTTGACGCTCCAGGAACCGGCGCGATCACAGGAGCGCCCGGGGAACCGGCAGGCTTTGCTGCGCTCTGCGCGACGACCGGTAGGTTTGACGGATTTACTTCGGATCTGCCGACGAACATCGCTCCAGCCTCAAGCTCGAGGCGAGCCGTCTTCAGGTCTCCGATCAGCTCGGCACCTCCGTGAAGTTCGCAGCGGTTCTCGGCGGCAATATTGCCGGCTACCTTCCCTTTCACGACCACGGCATTTGCCTGGATGTTACCGTGGATTTTCCCGTTACCGCCGATAACCAGCGTCCCTCCATGCGACGCCACGTCGCCCTCCAAGGTTCCATCAAACATTAATTCCTTCGAGAATCGGATCGTTCCCTTGATCTCGACGTTACTTAAAATGCTGTTTTTCTCTCCTGAATCCGTCATAACAAAGTTCCAATAGGCTAACGGAACATGAGGCGAGCGCAAGGTTTATGCGCGCTCTTCGTACTCCGTCGTTCGGGCGTGGACCAAATCCGATTTTTCCGTTACTCATCAGGCACAATGTGGAAAGGACGCTTTCATCAAGAGACAGCCCCAATTGTCCAGCAATTCACCGAATCGATCTCGTTCGATTGGCGTTTATACGACGTCGATATTCAGGGTTCGATTGCGCACGCGGCGGCACTTGAAAAGGCCGGTTTGCTCTCCCAGGAAGAACGCCGACTGATTGAAACGGGCCTGAAAGCCATTGCAGAAGAAATCGCCAATGACCGCTTCCAGTTCAAAATCGGACTCGAAGACATTCACATGAATATCGAGTCTGCTTTGACCGCCCGCATCGGTCCGGCCGGAGCCAAGTTGCACACGGCTCGCAGCCGGAACGACCAGATCGCGCTGGACCTTCGGCTTTATCTTCGAAGCGAAACCGATGAAATTCGGGCATTACTTGCACATCTGCAGCGCGCCCTTGTCCGACTCGCTGAGAAATATCCTGACGCAATTCTTCCAGGCTATACACATCTTCAGCGCGCTCAGCCGGTTCTGTTCGGCCACCACCTCCTTGCCTATGTGGAAATGCTGGAACGCGATCGTGAACGTCTCGCGGACGCCCGGAAACGGATCAATCGCATGCCGCTCGGTTCTGGAGCGATCGCGGGTTCAACCATCCAGCTCGATCGTCAATTGATCGCCGAATTGCTCGGCTTTCCGGAGCTCACACGCAATAGCATGGACGCTGTTAGTGACCGCGATTTTGCAGCCGAATTTCTATTCGCCATTGCCATGATTGGCGTGCACCTCTCGCGCCTCAGCGAGGATTTCGTTCTCTTCGCGACCTCTGAGTTTGGGTTCGTTAAACTGAGTGACGCCTTCACGACCGGGTCCAGTTTGATGCCGCAAAAGAAAAACCCGGACGTTTGCGAACTGGCCCGGGGCAAGTCAGGCCGGCTTATCGGAAATCTGGTCTCTCTGCTTTCGACTTTGAAAGGCTTGCCGATGACTTACAACCGGGATTTACAGGAGGATAAGCAGCCTGTTTTTGATTCGATTGATCAGATCAAGCTGGCGCTCGAGGTCTACACCGAGATGGTAACAGCGACCGAGGTCGATCCGCAACGGATGCGAAACGCGGCGGGTGATCCCGGGTTGCTTGCAACCGATCTCGCCGACTACCTCGTCCTGCACCATGTCCCGTTCAGGCAGGCGCACGAAATTATTGGCAAACTTGTCGCTTATTCTTTGGAACAGTATCGAGGCTTCAATCAGATGAGCCTCGAAGAGTTTCGCCAGTTCAGCGAAAGTTTTGGTCCGGATGTTTTCGAAGTCCTCGATCTCGATCGCGCAATCGATAGTCGAACCGGTATCGGCGCACCGTCGCGAAAAAATGTTGCAGCCGCGTTAGAAGCATGGAACGCAATCCTTCGTGAAAACCCCTGACGGCTGGGACATTCGGCACACAAGCACCCTTTTCAAAGACGCTCATCTCGCAGTATTGAGGGAGGAAGTCATTCCCCCGGGCGAACACCGGATTCGACATTGGACCGTCGTGCGCCGGAAGCAGGCTGTAGTCGTCGCGCCGGTTACCGAAGACGGAAATTTCCTGCTGATACACCAGGCTCGCATCCCTGTCCGAAAATTCCTTTGGGAATTTCCGGCCGGGCAGATTGATGATGCTCATGATCCCGACATGAAAACGATCCGGGACACCGCCTTGCGCGAGTTGACCGAGGAAACCGGGTACTCGCTTGCCGCAGGTGGCGAGTTGGTATATCTGGGGCACTACTACTCCTCTCAGGGCTACAGCGACGAAACTCCGCACTTGTTTCTGGCCCGGCCCGTACATCCGACGGGTTTGGGCCATCAACCCGATGATTCCGAAACAATCGTGGAATGCCGGGAATTTACATTCGCCGAATTGAGTTCGATGATTGCCGAGAGTGTCATTCAGGACGCAAATACCCTGGCAACATTTGCGCGGATGTCAGCCCGAAAACTTCTTCCATGAAGTGGTCCAGAATATTCAAGTTTCGCGAAGGCGACAATGCCGAAGCGGTTAAGCCGTTCCTGGACCATCTGGAGGATTTGCGATGGGTCATCATACGGATGGCCCTCACGCTAGGCGCCGCAATGCTTGTTGCATTCTGTTTCCGCACTCAACTTGTGCACATCCTTCAAGGACCTCTCAAGGCGATCGATCCGAAGCTCTTGCAATCCCTCGTGTCCCTCGGAGTTGCCGACTCGATGACGATATCTTTCCAGCTGGCTTTCTACGCAGGAATCGTCATCGCGTTCCCGTTCCTGATCTATTTCGCCGGCCAATTCATTCTTCCTGCGCTCACTTCACAGGAGAAAAAGGCGATGCTACCTGCTGTTGCAGTTGGTTTCGGTCTGTTTTTGTCCGGCGTCGTCCTTGGATACTACGCGGTTTTGCCTGCAACCCTCCGATTCTTCTTTCGAGATGCAAAATCGCTCGACTGGACGCCCACCTGGACTGTTCGGGACTACTTTTCATTCGTCACCCAGCTTTGTGTCGGATTCGGCGTTGCGTTTGAGTTGCCTGTTATCGTTCTGGTCCTCGTACGCCTCGGCGTGTTGTCCGTGGCGCTTCTCCGCCGGACGCGGGCATACGCATTTCTCCTGATTTTCATTGCCGCGGCATTTCTGGCGCCTACCCCTGACGCCGTCTCGATGGCGATGATGGGCACACCAATGTACCTGCTATACGAGCTTTGCATTTTTGTCGCATGGATGATGGAACGTAAACGCAAGAAAGAACAAGCGGCGGAACAGCGGGCAGGCTGACCGTTCCAGGCGGTAACCGACGATGATCGGGGCAGGCCTGATCGGCCAGCAATGGCCAGCCGTTCATCACAACGAAGATCGGTGCAGGCCTGATCGGCCAGCAACGGCCAGCCGGTCGTCGCAACGATCATCGGTGCAGGCCTGGAGGGCTTGCGGTCCCTCGCAGCCGTGGCCGGCCCTGGATCAACTCCATTTCACGGCGCCGACGGAGCGGACGCCCTCCAGGGGCTCGGCCAGCAATGGCCAGCCGGTCGGTGCAATGATGATCGGTGCAGCCGTGGCCGGCCCTAAATCAACTCCAGTTTCACGGCGCCGACGGAGCGGACGCCCTCCAGGGCCTCGGCCAATGATGGCCATTCGTTCATCGCAACGATCATCGGTGCGGGCCTGGCGGGCTGCGGTCCCTCGCAGCCGTGGCCGGCCCTGGATCAACTCCATTTCACGGCGCCGACGGAGCGGACGCCCTCCAGGGGCTCGGCCAGCAATGGCCATCCGGTCGTCACAACGATGATCGGTGCAGGCCTGATCGGCCAGCAACGGCCAGCCGTTCGTCGCAACGATCATCGGTGCAGGCCTGGAGGGCTGCGGTCCCTCGCAGCCGTGGCCAGCCCTGAATCAACTCCATTCCACGGCGCCGACGGAGCGGACGCCCCCCAGGGTTTGGCCAGCAACGGCGTCCATTTCTGGCTGCATCATTCATCACGGCGCCGAGGGAACAGGCCCGCAGAGCACCTCAATACACCGTCACCGAGCACACGAGTATGGTTAGTGAGTACAAGAGACCCGCCATGGCCGCCGCCTTGAATCGATTAGCTGACTCGGTGAGCCAAGTGATCTGGTCACGCAAAAGATAAGGCATGCCGACCCAGAAAAGTCCCAAGGTCAGCCACACGTAGGCGAGAATCACCACAAACAGCCTCGCGATCTCCGGACGAAGGAATGCGGCAGATAACATCGGTTCAGCTGCCAGCAGCGCCATGATGCCGAGAGCGCGAACCGATAAAAATTCGTCGACGAAAAAGATCGTGAGAATGAAAACGATAGGAACTCCTGCCTGGAGCCAGGTTCGAAACTGAGAGAACTCACCTAGGTCCATATTGGTCACCAGCCAGAAAGTCCAGATCGCGTCAACGGCGAGAAAGCAATAACCGAGAAGCTTGGAACGAGGGAATTTCCTTAGCCACTGCCTTGTCTCTTCTGAACGCACCAAAGCGGTCAGGTGAGTAACGAGCAGCAACAGACCTGCGATCAGGCCGACTGTGTGAAGACTCAAATCATAAACGCGCGGCGGATAGTCCATGGGAGCTGTTCATTTCATCAAAGTGTCTGCTCGCGCAAGCTCGAAAAAGCAGCTACCTCTCCTCAATCGAGGATCGCCGGATCACCGTACAAAGTATACCCGGACGACCGCGTTATCCGAACTTTCATCAATTGACCGATGTGCCTTGGCGCGCCTTCGAATACGACAATCTTGTTTCCACGCGTTCGGCCCATCAGCCGGTTCGGATTTGTTTTGCTTGGCCCTTCACACAAAATCTCGACTTCCTGCCCGACAAAAACTTCCGCGCGGCGCCTTGCCCAGGTGTTGACCAATTCGAGCAGGTCGCGATTTCGCGCCTCTTTCACCGCGTCCGGCACTTGTCCGTCCAGGTCAGAAGCAGGTGTGTCTTTTCGTTTGGAATACTTGAAGATGAAAGCGTTGTCGAATCCTATGCGGTCGACCAGCTCACGCGTCCTGGCATAGTCTTCATCGGTCTCTCCGGGGAAGCCGACGATGATGTCGGTCGTTATTGCTATGTTCGGCGATACGAGCCGAATTCGATCGACGAGTTTCGCGTACACCTCGGTGGTATAGGTGCGGTGCATTGCCTTCAGAATCCGGTTGGACCCGGATTGCAACGGCAAGTGAACATGCTCAACCAACTTCGGCAGCCGGCCAAACGCCTCGATCGAGTCCTGCCGGAACCCGATCGGGTGCGGAGAAGTAAACCGTATGCGCGCAAGACCCTCGACTTCGTGAACAGCTTCCAGCAACTGAACAAAAGGGCTTTTGCCGTCAATTTTCGCAAATTCGTGGCGCCCGTACAGGTTGACGATCTGCCCCAGCAAAGTGACTTCTTTTACGCCACGCGCGGCCAAAGAGCGCACCTCAGCGACGATCTCCTGGACAGGTCTGCCCCGCTCATGGCCACGAGTGGATGGAACGATGCAGAAAGTGCAGCGCATGTTGCAGCCCTGCATGATCGATACGAAGGCAGTGACCTGCCCCGCAGCAAGCAGGTGATCGCGAATGGTTCTCTGCGAATCTTGTTCATCGCCGATGTCAACGATTGAGAACCGGACATCGTCCATCGGACGCGCTATCTTGCGCTCCAGCGCTTGCTCAACATATTCCGCAACGCGGTGAAATTTTTGCGTCCCGACGACGATATCAAGATGAGGAACATCCTTCAGAAGGGACCAGCCTCGACTTTGCGCCATGCATCCCAGAAAACCGTATACAACCGGACGGTTTCGAAATTGAGCTCCCAGCATTCCCATCTTGCCTAGAGCCTTTTGTTCGGCGAGATCGCGAACACTACAGGTATTGAGGAGAATGACTTCGGCTTCTTCCTCGCGTCGAGTAAGCGTGTGACCACGTTCGAGAAGCATCCGGGCTACCTGCTCGGAATCGCGCTCGTTCATCTGACATCCGTAAGTTTTAAGGAAGACTTTAGCCATCTGAAGTTTTGGGGACAGAACCGTAGTAGGAAATCGGGTGAAATACAACGGATTCGAGAGCGGGTCAGTGGTCAGTGCCAGTAAGAGGGCTAAAGATTTAGCCGGACGGACGCATTTAAATAACAGAATTATTTTTTGCTATTACTGTTAAATCATATCAAAATCTCATTGCGTGGCAGAAGGCCATTGACCTGTGCGAAGCCATTTACAAAGCGTCATCCGCTTTCCCTCCTCAGGAGCTCTACGGACTCACGAGTCAAATACGTCGTGCGGCGGTCTCCGTACCGAGCAATATTGCTGAGGGCGCAGGACGAATCACGAATGGCGAATTTTTGCAATCTGTTGGACACGCCCGTGGATCCCTGCTCGAAGTCGAAACGCAAGTTATCATCGCCCAGCGTTTCGGTTACATCGAATCCATCGAGAGTGACCTCCTTTTGAGCGCAACAAACGAAACCGGACGGCTGACAAACGGTCTTATTAGATCACTGATTCGAAAGCGGTCGTCTTGAGCTCCTCACCTGACCTCTGACACTGGCGGCCGACCACCGACCACCCGGTCTCATATCTCAAGCTCTTTCCTGAACTTCGACAGCAGCTTGAACCCTTTATCCGTCACCACTCCGTCGTCTTCAATGCGCACCCCGCCGATCCCAGGATAGTACAACCCAGGTTCGACGGTGAGCACCTGGCCCTCTCGAAAATGGGTCTTCGCAATGCGCGGTTGTTCATGGATATCAAGTCCCAGACCGTGACCCAGGCCATGGAAAAATCCGACCCAGCGCCCGTTCCGAATTTCCTTTGGATACCCTTTCTCGACAAAAAATGCGGCCACTTCATCCTGCAACGATGCTCCGGATTCGCCGACTTTAATTCTCTGGAGCGCAAATACCTGCGCTTCGCGTACCGTGTGCCATAACTTCTTCTGCTCTTCAGTCGCCCGCCCTCTCACAACGGTTCGAGTCAGATCCCCGAAGTAGCCCGACTCGGCTTCCCGTGGAAAGACATCCAGGATAATCAACGTATTTGCCCTTAACGGACCACTCCCACGGTGATGGGGATCACAGGCCTGTTCCCCCCCAGCAACGATTGTGGCCGATGGTTTGCCGCCGATGCGCAGGATTGCTATCTCAATCTCGGCACGCAGAATTTCCGAAGTCAGCGGTTTGCCGCCCCAGACGAGTCGATTCCCGCGTTTTATCTCGGCCGCTCGCAACACTTCAATTCCACGAGCCAAACCGATTTCGGTTATCCGAATCGCCAACTCGATCGACTTCAGCTCTTCCGCGCTCTTGAATTCACGCTCCGGCCAGAAAAGGCCGTTCGCCGGAGTCAGCGTTATTCCATCCTTGGTAAGTTCGAAGGCTAATCCCATCGGGAAATCGTAAGGAACCAGAGCGCGGCGAACGCGATGCTGCCGAAGAAAACTTGCGATCGTTTGCTCAATCCGAGGCTTGCCCTTCAATTTCTTCTTCAGCGGACCCTCGAGCTGTGACAACGAGACGACCTCGTTTACCTTTGCCTCCTTTCGTCCACGATCAATTTCGAGATCACTGAGTACGATCGTCTTGTTGCCGTTACGCTGCAGAAACAGAAAAGGATCCGGAACGGAGAATTTCGTCGCGTAAAACATATCCGCCGACTGCTCGCTCGAAGCGAATATGAGGCGGGGAATAGAGTCTTTAGCCATTCAGATTTAAGGGAGCTCAGGAGTTCATGTTGTTTGCATCTCTGT
>DATMQC010000032.1:0-4728 GCA_035567275.1 Chthoniobacterales bacterium
ATCGAGTTATTGCGCGGCGAACAATTTTCGCGGCTGTTTTGGGCGTTGGTGGAATCCAGAATCGCGACAAGGGCTTCTACTAAGCTAAGCCGCGTTGATCAGACCTGTGTCCGGCTTTTTCGGATGGATGGCAAGGCGTTGGGAGAGGCGGAATGAAGACGGCGGGGAAATTTTTCGGTATTGGGGTCGGGCCGGGGGAACCTGGACTGATTCCGTTAGTCGCGTGGCAGGCCTTGGAGCGGTGCCATGTCATTTTTACGCCGAGAGCCAGTAACCGGGAAGGTTCGGTTGCGCGAAATTGTCTGCCGCCAAATAAGATTCCAGACGAAAGATTTCGTGAGATTGAATTTTCGATGGAGCGCGATCGAAGCGGCCTTGCGGCCCGGTACGCTGAACTTGCGGAAGCGATTGGGCTCGAGTTACTCGCGGGTCGAGATGTTGCATACCTGACCTTGGGCGATCCTCTTACTTATTCGACCTATATCTATGCGCTTGCGGCCTTAAAGGAACGTTTACCCCATTTGCGGCATCGGACTTTTCCAGGTGTCACAAGCTACTGCGCGGTCGCAGCAGCAACCGGATTTGCATTAGGGGAGGGGAAGGAACGAGTTCTTGTGCTGCCCTGCCCCGATCTGGCGACCGATTTGCGATCGATGATCCTGAATCATGACGTCGTGATTCTCTTAAAGATAGGCCATCGGCTGCCCACCGTGCTTCGGCTCCTGCGCGAGATGGGAATAGCCGAGCACTGTGTTTTTGGCAATCATGTTGGTATGCCTGACGAAAGAATCTATGTGCCGGTTGACCAGATAAACGCGGAAGAAGCTGGCGGCTATCTCTCGACAATGTTGATCAGAAAAAGCGCCCCACCAGAATCCTTAAAAAGCAAAACCTGTTGCAGATGAGTGAGGTTTTTCCGTGTCCGTGCGTCAACAACATCTTAATTAAGGCGCGGCTCAGCAGGAGCGGCTCGACTGAGCTCGCCGAAGTCTTCGCCCTACCGATGTTCGCCCTTCCAACGATGTGGACCGCGCCACAAATTCGTCCGGTAGGGCGAGCCTCCCGGCGAGCCGAAGCCGCTGCCTCGCCCACCGGCGCCATTCCCAACCCGATCATGCCACCCCCTGGATATCGCCGGTCTGAGGCGGGGCCTCGCTTATGAAAGTTTATTTCATTGGGGCTGGTCCCGGGGCTGCAGATTTGATCACTCTGCGGGGCGCTCAGATTCTCGGCCGCGTGGCTGTAGTTCTCTACGCCGGTTCTTTGGTAAGCAAAGAGATGTTGGTTCATTGCCGGGCTGACGCGACGATTATTAATACCGCGAATCTCAACCTGGAAGAGCAGGAAGCACACTATATCGACGCACAAGAGAAAGGAGTCGATGTGGCGCGCCTTCACTCCGGGGATCCCTCCATTTACGGCGCCATTGCCGAACAGATGGAAAGACTCAACCGCCTCGGAATAGACTACGAGATCGTTCCCGGGGTGCCGTCCTTTGTTTCGGCGGCAGCTATCCTCGGAACCGAACTGACAAAACCCGCGCTCGCGCAATCGATCATTCTCACTCGAACCGGAGGAAGGGCGTCCCCGATGCCTGAAAAGGAATCGCTCAGGGCCCTCGGTGCGCATGGAACTACGATCTGCATCTTTCTTTCCGGTGCGCGACTCCCTCAGGTCGTTGCGGATCTTCTCGCCAACTACAGCGCGGATACGCCCGTCGCTCTCATTCATAAGGCAACATGGCGGCAGGAGAAGATTCACGTCGGATCTCTTGGCAAGCTGTTGGACGAAATTGCGCCCGGCGATTGGGAACTGTCGACGATGATGATAGTCGGCGACGTGCTTAAACGCGAAAAGGCCTCCGAGTCCTGCCTTTATTCGGCCGAATACTCCCACCGTTTTCGCAAGGGAAACCAAAAGGTGTCCACATGAATTCCGGGCTTGGAGTTTGGGTGGTTCGCGATGAAGCGGAGAAACTTGGCCGCTACCTCGAAACGCATCTGGGTGGGGAACTGGGAGGATTAATTTGCAAAGCGGGTATGACGAACCGGGAGGCTTTTTCCGCGAGCTTCATTCATTGTTCGCAATGGATCATGGTGATGGCAGTTGGCATCGCCGTTCGCTACCTTGACGGATTAACGAAGCACAAAACGGTTGACCCGGGGGTGGTTGTTGTCGATGAAGGTTGCCGATTCGTCGTGTCGCTTCTAGGTGGTCACGAGGGGGGCGCAAATCTATTGGCGTACCGGGTCGCGAATCTTACCGGGGCAGTACCCATCGTCACGACCGCGACGGAAACACTGAAGCCTCTCGTGGTCGGAATTGGATGCAGGAAGGGCGTGAGTATTGACCAGATCGGCACTGCGGTGGCAGAAGCTCTCTCAGCCGTATCGCGAAGCGAGAAGGAGATTCGCGAAGTAGCAACCGTCGACCTGAAAGGAGATGAACCGGGGATCTTGAAATGGTGCGAACAACTTGGTGTGCCGTTGCGGCTGATTCCACGGTCCCTGATTCGGGAAAGGCCCTGGGTAGCTGAAGGTTCACCGTTTGTGTATTCCCATTTTGGTATTGAGGGGGTATGTGAGCCGTGTGCCCTGCTGGCAACCTTTAAGGGTCGCTTGATCTTGCGCAAAACCACTCGAAACGGTGTTGCGATTGCCATCGCGGAGGAAGTTTCCGGAATATGAATTCACGAGGAAGACTTTTCCTGGTTTCGGCCGGCCCGGGCTTTACCGACCTCATTCCTCCGCTGGCTGAGGCTGCTTTAAGAACAAGTGAAATTATTGTTGGGTACGATCTTTACCTGACCTGGATCGCACCCTGGATCAAGGGAAAACAGATCCACGCGTTACCGCTGTTGCGGGAGAAAGAAAGAGCGGCCATGGCTATTGAATTTGCGCGAGACGGACGAACGGTAAGTCTCGTCTCAAGCGGGGATATCGGTGTCTATGGGATGGCTGCGCTTGCGCTTGAGCTCATGTCCGAGGATGATGTTTTTCAAGTGGAGATTGTTCCTGGAATATCAGCCGCTCCAAGTTGTGCATCTCTCCTTGGCGCTCCTCTCTCGCACGACTACGCCACTTTGTCCTTGTCCGATCTGCTTTGCCCCTGGGAGGTAATCGAACGTCGAGCCCGTCAATTGGCTCGGGCCGATCTCGTGCTTGCCCTGTACAATGTCCAGAGCAAAACGAGAACGGACGGAGTTTACCGTATCCTGAACATTCTCCTTGAGCATAAGCCGGCTGCCACCTTGTGCGGTGTGGTGCGTAACGCTTATCGCTCGGGACAGGAGCATTTCATTTGTTCGCTAGCCGAGCTGCTCCAGAAGAGATTCGATATGCTGACCACAATTGTTGTCGGGAATCGATTCACCTATCGAAAGAGAGAGTTCATCTACACTGCGCGCGGTTACAACAGCCGCGGCGCACCAGCGCGCCGGCTGCAACCGGACCAATCGGAATCCACCATTCAACCGGCTCGCGAGAACGCCATATGGGTTTTCTCAGGAACAGCCGATGGAAACGCTCTCGCATCAAAAATTATCCAGAACGGCTTTCGAGTCGTTATCTCCACCGCGACTTCCTACGGTCGCGACCTTGCTCTTGAAAGATTGCCCGACGTATCCGTGAGGTCCGGAAGAATAGGTGTCAATGCGCGGCACCGCGAGCTGCAGGATTCTCGGGCCATCGCCATCGTTGATGCCACACATCCGTTCGCAACGGAAATTTCTTCGCAGCTCATCGCCCTCGGCACGGAATTGAATATTCCGTATCTTCGCTACGAGAGAGAAGTCATAGGCGGCTCGAGCCGTGCGATTTTTTGCGAAACGATGGAAGAGGCTGCGGCGACGGCGATTCGCATGGGCAAACGCATCTTTCTGGCAACCGGATCGAAGGATCTCAAGGTTTTCTTGAGCCACCCGGGAGCGAACGAGCGCGAATGGTTTGTTCGAGTCGCGCCGGAGCCGGAATCGTTGGAGAATGCCCTGGCCCTGGAAGTTCCGCGGTCTCGGCTCATCGCGATGCAGGGGCCATGCTCAAAGGAGATGAATGAAGTTCTCTGGAAAGATTGGCAAATTGATTGCGTGGTAACCAAAGAATCGGGTGCAGCCGGAGGATTCAGTGCAAAGGCTGAGGCAACCTGTTTGCTCGGTATTCCGTTAATCGTCATCAACCGTCCGCGCATCAACTATCCCTTTGTCGCACACGATTTCGATTCAATTATCGATCGGCTGCGGGCGCTTCAAACCGGATTCGAACCGTCGATGCGAGAAAATGCCTCTGGAATCCTTGAAAAGCAAAACTAGTGCATCGAGTCACAAGTAGGAGGCATACCGCCGTCGGTCAGTTGGTTGATTTTCAAGGCGCGAACGACGAGCATATCTAAATCGATACGTAAGGAGTGAGCAACGCGGAAAATCAGCCAACTGGCCACGGCCCAAAGGGTTGGCTTGAAAAGGGTCCGTCTGCGTCGTTGTTCGTTCGTTACTGCACTAGTTTTGCTTTTCAAGGATTTTAGTGTCCTGTCCCCGAAATAGCATGTCTTTCGCCGCTGGTCAGTTGGCTGTTTTTCAAGGCGCGAGCGACGATATCTAAAGCGATACGTAAGGAGCGAGCAACGCGGAAAAAACAGCCAACTGGCCGCGGCCCATAGGGTTGCGATGAAAATGGGCCGGCGGCTGCGTTGCTCGTCGGTTACGTATCGATTCAGATATGCGCCCTCCTCGCG
>DATMQC010000033.1:0-8337 GCA_035567275.1 Chthoniobacterales bacterium
GAAAGGATTACTTCGCGGTGGTTCCCGATGTGGTCGCTGTGGGCGTGAGAAACGAACGCGGTCTGCTGCTCATCCCAGGGATCCAGCCAAAGATCTAGGTTCGGCAGGAAAATGCCGCGTCTAAAGTCGACCTGCATCAACTCATGGTAACCTAGTCTGATCTTCTCACAAATCTTGTAAACTTGTGAGAAGGTCGCATGCTGATTGTGAAGCAACTTGCCGAGGTGAAGGCGATTGCGCATAGCCCGAGGGAGCCGGCTCTCTCGCGCATTTCTACCCAGGGGACGAAAATTGCGGGTCAGAAACTCCTGATTGACACCTATTCGGCTTAGGAGTTTGATCGACCCAGATGAAGAATCTAGTGTACTGTCTCGCATATAATGATGACGTCGTTGCGTTCAAAATGGGCCGTCGGCAAGGCGCGAGGAGGGCGCATATCTAAATCGATACGTAACCGACGAGCAACGCGGCCGCCGGCCCATTTTCAACGCAACCCTCCGGGCCGCGGCCAGTTGGCTGTTTTTCCGCGTTGCTCGCTCGACCCGTATCAATTCAGATATGGGCGCTTCGCTCGCGCCTTGAAAGACAGCCAACTGACCAGCGGCGACATCACCACTATATGCGAGACAGTGCACTAGTTCCTGGTTTACTGCTGGTCGTAGTGACCGGAGCTCTAGTGATGCGTGCGGAATATCCCGCACCTATTGAGAAGGCCGACGTTTTGCCTCTTGCGATTACGGATGATTTTGAATTTCGAAAATTCGAAATTTTCAGAAATGCGGTTCCTGTGCCTGGAGCTACGCCGATACCAACAAGGGACTTGATGATCGACTTTGAGAGGAAGCACAGACTGTGGGGAGCTATCGAGGGGGCTGATTACGCTGCAAAAACGGGCCAGTATTTCACGTTTTTCTGGCGATCCAAGCGTCCTGCGCACCTCACTCTACGGCTTGAATATCGCCAGGCTAATTTGAAAAACTACGTCCAGGCACGGGAACTTTATTATCCGGATGCAAAAGGAAGTCACACTTCAGAATTTGCGATTGTGGGTAATGACTATGAGACTGATGGGCCGATCACATCGTGGCGAGCCATTTTAATTGAGGACCGAAAAATAGTAGCGCTCCTGCAATCGCGCACCTGGCATTAAATCGCATGGTCTGTTGAGTTTGACACCAAAGCGCTGGGGAAGATATACTCATAAAGTTTCGTGAATGCGGCAGCTTCCATCTTGGTTGGGGTAACAAGCCGGGCGGTCCATATTAGGGTGGAGGGGAAAGGTTCATTTCAGAACAGTCCTGCGCTCAAGGAATTTTCCAAGCAGATGCTGGAGCGCGGGTTCCGGAATTTTGTCGTGGATTTGAATACTTGTTCCGTGATGGACTCGACGTTCATGGGGACGCTGGCTGGTATTGCATTACGCCTGCGTGAATTTGGCGACGGAAGGCTTGTGGTTCGAAATGCCAACGAACGAAACTCCGATCTTCTTAAGAATTTGGGCCTAGACAATTTGTTTGAGATCGAGTCAAAAATCCCTGCTGTGAGGAGTGAAACGAATCTGGAGGCTGCTCCTTTGGAACAGACCCGCTCCAACCGGTCGGACCAAGCCGCGTGTATGATTGAGGCTCACGAAGCACTTGTGGACGCCGATCCGGAAAACCTCGCGCGCTTCAAGGACGTACTGGAGTATTTAAAGCAAGATCTTCGCGCCGGTTCGAAATAGCATGTCTCAATGTGGTCCTCTTTGATCATAGGACTACTGTCCGCCGGTGTCGTTGCCCTTCTGGCGGTGGTTCGTAAGCAGCGCAAGCTGATTGAGGAACTTAAGCGCGAAAGAGAGGAATTGCAGGCTCAGGAGAACCGTGTTTTCGACTTTCTTCATGGATTGGGGGAAGCATTTTCCGGGGACCTGAGATCTTCGGATCTTTACCGACTGATCGTTGAAGGAGCGACGCGGATCATTGATGCTCATGGCGGAGCGTTGTATCTCGTCGACCGGACGGGGAAATTGCTTGTCCCGAGCTTTATTTCAAAGAGTTGCCCTCCCCTTGTAGATATTCCGCAGAGCATCTCACAACAGAGTTTGAATTCGCCGGTTGCTTTGGAAAGTTATGTGCGGCTTCATACGGTGAAGTCTGGAGAGGGCTTGCTCGGGGCGGTCTGGGAGAGGAGAGAGCCACTCTTTCTCTCAAGCAAGGATTCGGACCCCAGGCTGGAAGGCCTTCGTCATTCCGCTCTTGAATTGGATTCGATTATGATCGGTCCCCTGATATATGCCAACCAGAACCTGGGCGTTCTGGCTGTGGCAAACGGCCCAATGAGCGCTCCTTTTTCTGCTTCGGATTTCGTGGTTTTCCAATCCATCGTAGAGCAATCTGCTTTCGCGCTCTACAACGCCGTGGTTTATTCGGAGGCTGGCGATAAGAGGCGAATCGACCGAGATCTGGAGGTTGCGCATGACATCCAGCGGATTTTATTGCCCAATGCTGCACCGGCTATCGAGGGGTTTGAGATCGCCGGCCTAAACATTCCGGCGAGCCAGGTAAGCGGTGATTACTACGATTATATTCCGCTCGGCGGGGACCGAATCGGGATAGCGATTGCCGACGTTTCGGGCAAAGGGGTCGCAGCCTCTCTGATCATGGCGATGTGCCGTAGCGTTTTGCGCTCGGTAGCTCGCTCGAGTCAATCCGCGGCGACGGTGCTTCACGAGGTAAATCGACAGGTTTACCCCGACATAAGAGAAGACATGTTCATCAGTATGGCTTACCTGATTGCGCAAAAAGGGAGCGATGAGCTTGTGCTCGCGCGTGCCGGCCACGACGCACCGTTGCACTTTCGAGCATCGGATCAGTCGGTGACCAGGATCAACCCGCCCGGTATGGCGCTCGGAATTGACAGTGGAAGCGTTTTCAATAGGGTAACGAGCGACTTCAGAGTCCGCCTGGAAGCCGGTGACTGTCTGATATTATACACCGACGGGGTGACCGAAGCGTTGGACGTTGATGGATTAGAATTTGGGATATCGAAGCTGATCGAGGCCGTTCAGGCCAGCTCGCCAAACGGAGCGCCTGCGATTTTAAGCCGGGTAACGAGCGACCTAAAATCATTCGTGGGCGGCCATCATCAGAACGATGATATTACACTGATTGCAATTCGGAAGTTATGAGTGAGGCAAAGGAACAGGAAAAGCTTGAGTTGGGGAAGTCTGGAAGCGGTCCGAATACGAATGAGCCGACCGCAAAATCCGCTTCAGTGTCGGAGAGTTCATCCGATCTGAGGAACGCGGAGACGCTGCCAGTTTCGGACTGTGCCAAAACGGACCGCGCCGATTCGGCGTCTCTGCAAACAGACACGATCCAAGACCAAATGCTGCAATTAAAAACCGAACGGGACAAGTACAAGGAAATAGCGCTTCGTTCCGTCGCCGATCTCGACAACTATCGCAAACGTATGGCTCGCGAAAAAGATGAGGCGATCCGGTTTGCAAACGCAAGTTTTTTGGAGCGCTTGATTCCAATACTCGACAATTTTGAACTTGGCCTGCAAGCTGCCAAGGCAACTGGTGGTCAGTCAGCGGTGGTTGATGGTATGTCAATGGTTTCCAGGCAGCTCCAGGATTTTTTGACAGCATGCGGAATTGAAACCGTTGATGCGACTGGCCAACCGTTCAATCCAAACATTCACGAAGCGATTGCGCAGGAGGAGAGCGCGGAAGTCGAAGAAGGTCACGTGATTCGCCAGGTCAGGAAGGGCTATCGCTTGAAGGATCGATTGATTCGGCCAGCCAATGTGGTGGTTTCCAAGGGAGTGACAGTCGGTCAGGACTCGGCAAAAGCCGGCACCGCGACATAGAGAATGGCTACGAAACGAGATTACTATGAAGTACTGGGAGTAGGGCGCGATGCGAGCTCGGAGGAAATAAAGAGGGTCTATCGCAAGCTTGCGGTCAAGTATCATCCCGACAAAAATCCTGGGGACTCAGGAGCCGAAGAGAAGTTTAAGGAGCTTGGAGAGGCCTATGAAGTTCTCATGGACGAGAATAAGCGAGCCGCGTATGACCAATTTGGGCATGCGGCGTTTGGTGCAGGAGCTCCCGGACGTTCGGGTGCCGGAGGTTTCCATGATCCGTTTGACATTTTCCGCGAGGTGTTCGGGATGGGGGGCGAAGGTGGTGGCGGAATCTTTGATCAGATTTTTGGTTCGGCCGCTGCTTCGCGCGACAGAAGCGGGAGGCAACGCGGTTCTGATCTCCGGTACGATCTGCAAATCAGCTTGGAAGAAGCGGCGTTTGGCGCCGATCGAGAGATAGAGATTTTAAAGCACGAGACCTGTGCGCATTGCGGCGGCTCTGGGGCGGAATCAGGTTCCCGAGCCATGAACTGTCCAACTTGCCAGGGTCGCGGACAGGTCATTTCGTCGCGCGGATTTTTTCAGGTCTCCCAAACCTGTCCACGATGCAGAGGAACCGGACAGGTGATTGAGCGGCCTTGCCGGGAATGCGGAGGAGACGGCCGGAAGGAAAAGCGAACCCGGATTAGAATGAAGATACCGGCCGGAATCGATGACGGCGCGCGAGTCCGTTCTTTGCGAAATGGAGAAGCCGGCATCCGAGGCGGCCCTTCCGGAGATCTTTACGTGGTTATCCACGTGCGCGAACATGAAATTTTTACTCGGGAAGATGACGATCTCTACTGCGATGTTCCGATTTCATTTTCGACGGCAGCGTTGGGAGGTGAAGTGAAGGTTCCGACGCTCCAAGGGCACGCGTTGTTGAAAATCCCGCCCGGGACGCAAAGCGGAACGGAACTGCGCCTTCGCGGCCATGGAGTGCAGAATATCGACTCCAAGGTTCGCGGAGACCTGCGCATCAGAGTTATCGTGGAAGTGCCCTCGAAGTTGAACGCCGAACAGCGGCGCAAACTCGAGGAGTTTGCGGCCTCGTGTGGAGAAGAAAATAGTCCGATGCACAAGAGTTTCTTTGAAAAAGCAAAGGACTTTTTCCTGTAGAATCCTTGAAAAGCAAGACTGATAGCGGATGTGAGTACGCATCGGTTTTATATTCCAGAGGGCCGATGGGCCCTGAATCGCTTGGCGTTGGAAGGAAGCGAGGCGCATCATTGCATCAACGTTTTGCGGCTCGGCGTCGGATCCAGGGTTGTGGTTTTCAATGGGCGTGGTTTTGAGGCTACCGCTGAAATCAGCGAGATTGGCAAAAGCGCGGTTCGCCTGAAGCACCTTCAATCCGCGAAGGCGGAGCCTTTGCGATGCTCGGTCACGCTCGCCCAGGCCGTCCCCAAGGGAAAGCATATGGAACTCATTCTCCAGAAGGCTACTGAACTGGGCGTTGCCAGGATTGTTCCTCTTTTGTCCGAACGAACCGTTGTTCACCTCGCTCCGGACGAAGCGCAGAGGAAAAGGGAAAAGTGGCAACAGGTCGTAATTGAGGCAGCGAAGCAGTGCGGTCAAAACCAGCTTCCCGAATTGCTGGAACCGATTACTCCCAAACAATTTTTTTCTGAGTTTGATCGCTATGAGCTGCCGCTAATCGCTTCTTTACAGAGTGATACCCGAAGTTTCAAGGGCACGCTCAACGATTTCCGCGAGCATCATGGGAGGCGACCTAAATCCGCGTTGATTTTGATCGGTCCGGAAGGGGATTTCACACCCGCGGAGGCGTCATCGGCGCGTAGCGCCGGGTGCATTCCGGTTAGCCTTGGTCCGATCGTACTACGGACTGAGACCGCGGCTCTGTATAGTTTGAGCGTACTTGCGTACGAACTGCAAGGGCCAGATGCGCTAATGGAAAAGGAAGCTCGTTGAATGGCGTCGAAAGAGATTTCACCACAGAGGACGCGAAGGAATTCAGAAATTTAATTTGAACCCCTGGGCGGACTTTCAGGAAGATCAGCGTCGGTCCGCTCAGGGAACAAATCCTGAAGCAATCCGAAAAATGCTGCACGCCGGGGAACTTCCGCTGGGACAGAGGAACGTTCCACAAGCGTGTGCCCATTTGCCGTGTTTCCAACCCTGCTTCGAGTCCTCTGTGCCTCTGTGCTGAATCCCCTTTTTCCTTGCCAACGTCTGCCCACGTACGCATTGTCCCACTCGTGACGCGCGCTGGTCGGGTATGCATTGCGATGCTTCTTTTATTTGCGTGCCGGGCACTGGCTTTTGACTGGACGTTAATCAAATATGACGGACACGATTACGTTCCTCTCGAAGACGTAGCAAAATTTTACAGTTTCACCGGGGTTGACTATTCGAGGGACACCGTGAACCTCACGGGCACAACTTTGCGCATGCAGGGCGAAGTCAATTCACGGGACCTCTACCTTAACGGCCTGAAATTCATTCTTAGTTTTCCGATCATTAGGGTTGACGATAGAATTCTATTGTCTCGAATGGACCTTAGTAAGCTCGTCGAACCAGTTTTGCGTCCGGCTAAGATTTCGGGCGCACCGGTTCGCACCGTTGTCCTGGACGCTGGGCATGGTGGCTTTGATCAAGGTGCGCGGGGCTTGTTGGGAAATGAAAAGGACTTCGCGCTGGATGTGGTTTTGCGTGCTCGGGATCTGCTGCTTCAGGCTGGTTATAATGTTCGTCTTACGCGGTCAGCAGATGTCTTCGTTCCGCTCGAAGACCGAGCGGCGTTTGCGAACCGCCAATCCAGGTCGATCTTTGTCAGCGTACATTTCAATTCGGGAGCGCGCGAAGATGCAACCGGAATAGAGACTTACAGCCTGGCGCCGCGGGGAGTTCCCTCGACAAACGATACGATAGTGAGTCTAGCTGACTTTCAGCCATGTCTGGGCAACATGCGCGATGCCGAAAATATCGCCTTGGCAACTGCAATGCATACGGCTCTGATCACTAAACTGGGAGTTAACGATCGTGGAATCAAACGGGCCCGATTTATTGTACTACGGGATATTAATATTCCGGGAGTTCTGCTTGAAGGAGGATTTCTATCGAATGGCCAGGATCAAGTGCGTATCGCGACCCCGGTGTACCGCCAAATCTTGGCCCAGGCGATAGTGCGGGGAGTTACGTCGTACAATCGGGCCCTGCGCAGGAGTGTGGCATCAGAAGAACTGATGGTGAAGCGCGGTGACAATCCTAAGCAAACTGCGCCCGACGGGGGAGCTTCAGTCTGGGATCCTTTGCGGCCGAATGTTTATACTCTCCCTGAATATGGACAAAAGTGAGTTATTGCTCCAGCCGATAGGCGTGTTCGATTCCGGAACCGGCGGTCTTACTGTCGTTCGAGCTCTAAGAGATTTGTTGCCCTACGAAGACATATTCTACATTGGAGACACCGCTCGATTGCCGTATGGCGGCAAGAGCCGTCAAACAATTGAGCGTTATAGCATCGAGATCTGCGGGCTGTTACTTGCCGAAGGCGCAAAGATGATTGTGGTGGCGTGCAACACCGCCTCCTCCCTTGCCGTGCCGCGATTGCAGGAGTTGCTTAAGGTTCCCGTGGTAGGCGTGATTGCGCCGGGTGCGCGCGCCGCTGTCAAAGAAACGCGTATAGGAAATGTTGGTGTGATTGGAACCAAATCGACGATTCAAAGCGAGGCGTACGAACGCACGATCCGCGCCCTCAATCCCAACATTCGCGTCACCAGCCGGGCGTGCCCTCTGCTGGTTCCGCTGGTGGAAGAAGCCTGGTTGGAAGAAGAAATTACGAAAGAGATTTTGCGCCGTTATCTCGATCCGCTAATTGCGACCGGTATTGACACACTTGTGTTGGGTTGTACCCACTACCCATTGTTGGCGGGCCTTATTCAGGAAGTTGCCGGTCCTGGAATTCGGCTCGTCGATTCTGCGAAGAATTGCGCCGTTGCGGTTAAGCAGACATTGTTGGAGCGCGGACTTAAAAGCTTAAAGCAAACGGCTGGCCGCCTGGATGTAGCCCTGACAGACAGCTCAAATTCCTTTCTTCCAACTGCCGAACGCGTACTGCAGTTGCAAATCAATTCTGTGGAAACTCGGATTGTTCAGGGTGTGACATTGCTGGAACCGGCGCATTAGTGAGGGCAATCACCACAGAGACACAGAGCACACGAAGCTAAGAAAAGGCAGGGAATTGCAGCTTCTGATTTGGGGAGTCCGCTTGAAGGTCTTTCCGCCCTACACAACCATTTCCACGGCTTGGCCAGCTTGAAGACTTCATCGTAGTTCTTCGGCATGGCATTCAATAAAAATGGGGCGGGATGCTCGTCGCTCGCGTCTTGAAAAACAGCCAACTGACCTGCGGCGAAAGGCATGCTATTTCGGGGACAGGACACTACACATATTTCCAATTGTGCGCGTGAAATGTAACTTGTTGAG
>DATMQC010000034.1:0-7124 GCA_035567275.1 Chthoniobacterales bacterium
GCGCGGCGCGCCTGTGAAATGATCAGGCGCGCAACGAGGGCGGTCCAACCGGTCTGATGGTTGGCGCCGCAGCCGCGACCCGTGTCGCCGTGGAAATATTCGTAAAATAATATCAAATCTTTCCAGTGGGGGTCTGAGGCATAGATCTTCTCATCGCCATGACAAGGGCGGTTGCCGGTGCTGTCGGGCAAAAATATCCGAATCAGCCGTCGCGAGAGTTCATCCGCAACTTCCCGGAGATTTTTCAAAACACCTGAACCGGTGGGGCATTCGACCTTGAAATCATCACCGTAAAAATGGTGGTAACGCTCGAGAGCCTCAACAATCAGGTAATTGATTGGAAACCAGACTGGGCCTCTCCAATTGGAATTGCCGCCAAATAGGTGGGTATTGCCTTCGCCGGGTTCGTATTCGACGCGATATTCCTGGCTGTCGGCGCGAAATATGTACGGTTGGGTGGCGTGAATTTTCGAAAGGGAGCGAATTCCGTGAGGAGAAAAGAATTCATTTTCGTCCAGAAGATATTTCAGGATCCGTCGCAACCTCTCCTGCGTCGGCACGGCTAGCAGACGATGCATCCGGCCGCTTTTGTTGTCGATGGTAATCAATCGTGAAAGATCGGGTCGATAGTGGAGAAACCATTCCATCCTGCGGCGAAACCCCTTGAGACTGAGAATGGTCTCCTCATCAAGTATCTCGACCGCGACCATCGGGAGGAGGCCAACCAGTGACCGAGTTTTCAACGGAATCGTTCTTCCGTCGATTTTGAGTTGATCATAATAAAAGCCATCCTCTTCGTCCCAGAGACCGTTGCCGCCGAGCGTATTTACGGACTCGCAAATCGCTACAAAATGCTCGAAGAACTTTGAGGCCATATCTTCATAGGCGGGCCGTGTCTGAGCGAGCTCCAGCGCTATGGAGAGCATCGTTAGACAGTAGAAACCCATCCAGGCGGTCCCGTCCGCCTGCTGCAGATATCCACCGGTCGGAAGAGGTCGGGATCGGTCAAAGACTCCAATATTATCGAGTCCAAGAAAACCACCGGAAAAAATGTTGTTGCCTTCGGTATCCTTCCGGTTCACCCACCAGGTAAAATTGAGAAGTAATTTGTGGAAAACACTCTCCAGGAAGTCAGTGTCCCGGCTGCCGTATGTACCGGATATCTTGTAAACTCGCCAGGCAGCCCACGCGTGCACCGGGGGGTTCACATCGGAAAATGCAAATTCGTATGCCGGAATTTGCCCGTTGGGGTGCATGTACCATTCACGAAGGAATAGCTCCAATTGCTGCTTGGCAAACTCTGGATCGAGATGGGCGAAAGGGAGTACGTGAAACGCCAGATCCCACGCCGCAAACCAGGGATATTCCCACTTGTCCGGCATTGAGATGACGTCTCGACTATATACCTGTAGCCAGTCATGGTTGCGTCCCAGCCATCGCGAGGCGGGCGGAGTCGCTTCGAAGGCGTCCCCCTTTAACCAATCTTTAACAACATAGTGATAGAACTGTTTGCTCCAGAGAAGCCCTGCCGCCGCCTGTCTGAAGATTTTTGAGGATTCTTCATCGAGCGCCTCGGCGAGTTGCGAGTAAAAACGGTCCGTTTCGCATTGTCGCAATTCGAAAAGGCCGGGGTCGGCCCCGGGCTTCCCATCCCAATCCGCAATCGATACAAGCCGCAGATAGAGGATCCTGGATTCTGCCGGCGCCAGTCGCAAGCGGTAGACCGGAGCCATTTTGGTGCCGCGCGGGCTACGATTGCACACAAACGTTTTTCCCGAAACGATGTAATCGTGGAAAGCATCCTTGACATAAAGGGATGGATTTTTGGAACCGTACAGGCGCTCGAAATTCGTTTCATTTTCTGTGAATAGAACTTCCTCGGTTTCTTCATAAAAAAAATACATGGGGTCCAGCGTCTCATGGTCCGTTCGAATCTTGCCGGTCTTGTCGCGCCAGATACACGGCTTGCGGAAGCAACCTTCGTGAGAGCAGCCCCACGTCCACGTGTTCCGAAACCAGAGGCAGGGAAGTACAACAATGAAAGCGGATTCATTCGCACGATTTGCGACGGTAATTCGCACATGAATATCGTCGGGTTTTTGTTTTGCGTACTCCGCAAGGACATCGAAATATCGATTTTCGGCGAACGCTCCAGTATCAAGGAGCTCATACTCAGGGAGTTTCAGACCGCGCCCGCGGTTTTCATGAACGAGTGGATCGTAGGGAAATGGGTTTTGGGGGTACTTGTAAAGCGCTTTGAGGTAAGAATGGGTTGGGGAGGAGTCGAGGTAGAAATAACATTCCTTGCAATCTTCGCCATGATTGCCTTCTGGGCCGGTGAGTCCGAAGAGACGTTCCTTCAGGATTGCATCCTTTCCGTTCCATAGCGCCAAAGCGAAGCAAAGACGGCACTGGCGGTCGGTAATGCCAAGCAATCCATCTTCGCCCCATCGGTAGGCTCGGCTTTTCGCGTGCGCGTGCGGAAAATAGTCCCAAGTGTCTCCTCGTTCGGAATAATCCTCGCGCACTGTTGCCCATTGGCGTTCGGATAGATACGGTCCCCAGCGTTTCCAATTTCTTCGTCTGTATTCGTCTTCATTCAAACGCTGCAATTCCTCGTTCATACGGCGTGGCTCTGGTCTATCAGCAGTTGTAGTGCCAGTGGTCGGATGAAACGTTGGGAAACGCATTGTCCCATTTTTCTCCTCGTCGTGGGGCCGGAATAATTCGTCGGACGGCACGGAGGCCGTCGCCGTCCCTCCCATGAAAAACGAGCATCGGCGAAAAAGTCGGACGGCACGGGGACCGTCCCTCCCTCTGATTCTGGCGCGGCAGCACAGGGCTCATTCTTGGTGCCGATCGTTGCATTTTTTCGAAGTCGTAGTTACTGTGCTCCCCCTTGAAGTTATGGCCAATAGCATCATCCCCGAAGATCGGCTCAAAAACGTTGATTTCAGCAATGACGAGATCGCTCGCTATTCCCGCCATCTCATCATGCCAGAGGTGACCCTCGAGGGGCAGAAGCGCATAAAAGCCGCCAGCATTCTTTGCATCGGTACGGGTGGGCTTGGTTCTCCGATCGCTCTCTACCTGGCGGCGGCCGGTATTGGCCGTTTAGGTCTTGTCGATTTCGACGTCGTCGATTTTTCGAATCTGCAACGCCAGATTTTGCACGGTACCGATGACGTCGGACGGAAGAAGTTGAACTCCGCGAAAGACCGTATAAAGGCCGTTAATCCTAACGTGCAGGTCGACTTGCACGATTGCCTGTTTCGCAGTGAGAACGCCATGCAAATCGTGCGGGACTACGACATCGTCGTTGATGGGACTGATAACTTTCCTACGCGCTACCTTTCGAACGATGTCTGTGTGCTTGCCAGAAAGCCGAACGTTTACGGATCGATTTTCCGTTTTGATGGACAATGCACCGTCTTCGCGCCACACCTTGGCGGTCCTTGCTATCGATGCATGTTTCCGGAGCCTCCGCCACCAGGGATGGTGCCAAGTTGCGCGGAGGGTGGTGTTCTTGGAGTTCTGCCAGGCATTATCGGCGTCCTTCAAGCGATCGAGGCGATTAAGCTGATTTTAGGGATCGGCGATTCTTTAATCGGTCGCCTGGTAAGCTTTGACGCGCTCAAACTCAGGTTCAGGGAATTCAGGATCCGCAAAGATCCAAAATGTCCAATCTGCGGAGATAATCCCACGATTCATCAACTCATCGATTACGATCAGTTTTGCGGTATCCCTCAAGCTGATGCCGAAGCGGCGAAAGAAATGGATGTTCCTACGATTAGTCCGGGTGAACTCAAAGCGAAGCTCGATCGCAAGGATAAGTTTGTACTGGTGGATGTTCGCGAACCGTATGAGTACGAAATTTGCAGTATTCCCGGCTCAAAGCTGATTCCTTTAGGCGAGTTACCTGCACGTCTTAGCGAACTGGACAGCGCGGATGATATCGTCCTTCATTGCAAGGTCGGAGGCCGAAGCGCAAAAGCTTTAAGGGTTCTTCAGGAAGCCGGGTTCCGAAAACTGAACAATCTCAAGGGCGGGATCGCTGCTTGGTCAGAACAAGTTGATTCGAGCGTTCCAAAATACTGAGCGGTACGATTCGATTCCAACAATTACCCCTTGGCGGCTGCTCATCTCGGCTTCGCGCCGGAAGTTCTGCAAATGGAAGCGAGTCTCCTGGAATTGCTATGCGCGCCGTTAACGCTCGCCCCGTTGCGACTGGCTCATGACGAGGAGTTAAGGTCAATCAATCGCGTGATTGGGTCGGGGCTTCTTCGCAACCGGGCTGGAGAGCTTCTTCAATCCGAACTTGAAGCTTGTCTTATTTGCGACGCTGACGGCATTTGTTATCCCATTCGGGATGGATTCCCGGTATTGATTCCGGACGCAGGTTTTCATTTCCCTAAATCCTAGCGAGGCCGCGCCTCAGACCTGCGAGAATGTAAGATCTTAAGGTCGCGTTGGGAACAGCGCCGATTGGACGAAGCGGCCTCGCTCATAGAATCCTTGAAAAGCAAAACCGCCTAATGATTAATGTGCGGATACAGAAAAAACCTGACTCATCCGCAACCAATTTTGCTTTTCAAGGATTCTAATGAGCACCGATGGGTAAAGACGAAAAACTCTCCTGGAAACCGATCGTACTTGATGAGCTGGACCAGAACAAATCAGTCGATCAGGAAGAATACCGCACCAAAATAAAGGAGTATCAGTTGCGGCTGCTGAATCTTCAGCGCGCGCTGATGGAGACGAGACATAACCTCATCGTTGTCGTGGAAGGCCCCGACGCGGGAGGCAAAGGCGGAGCCATCAAGCGGCTCGTCGAAAAACTCGATCCACGAACCTTCCGGGTTTACTCCGTGGTGAAGCCGACTCAGGAGGAATATCAACACCATTATCTTTGGCGCTTCTGGAACAAGCTGCCGCCATACGGTCAGATTGCGATCTTCGATCGGTCCTGGTATGGAAGAGTGCTTGTTGAGCGCGTGGAAGGCTTTGCGACCCCGATCGAATGGAAGCGCGCCTATCGCGAGATCAATGAATTTGAGCGATTACTCGCAGAAGACGGGTCGTTGATCGTAAAAGCTTACTTGCATATCACGAAGGATGAGCAATTGGCGCGTTTCAAGAGTCGTGAGGCCGATCCGCTTAAACATTGGAAAATTACTGAGGAAGATTGGCGCAACCGCCGCAAATGGGGAGAGCACAATGAGGCGGCGGAGGCTATGTTTGAACAAACATGGACCCACTACGCGCCTTGGACGGTGGTTGAAGCCAACTACAAATGGTACGCGCGGCTAAAATTCCTCAGAGCAACGATCCGGACCCTCGAATCGGCCGGTCTCAAAACATGAGGCCACCATGAAGCAGTAGAGAACATGGCAACCCTCACCAATCCGATTTGCATGATCACTCTGTGTTTAGCTCTCGCTTGCGCAGGCTGTCATCAGGAGAGTCCCGAAAGGAAAGGAGACCTCGAAGCAAGAGCTGGGCGATATGAGTCGGCAATTTATTGGTACGAAGGCGCTCTCGGCGGCGGAGACCGGGCGGCGATCCACTTGAAGATGGCAGAGATTTTTGCGAACAAACTTAAGGATTCTTCGAGTGCGGCATATCATTACAAAAGGATTTTGGCGCTGCGCGCCGGCAGTCAGGCTTCGGAAAAAGCGAGGGCTGCCTTGAGGCGATCGGAGTCGAGCTCAACCTCCTCGGAAAATGGCGCAGGAAAATCCGCCGCACAGACGCGGCTCCTTTCGCCGGAGCAAGCCGCCGCCGTAGCAGAGAAAGAGGCAAAGGGGAAGACGCGAACCTATATCGTTCAGCCTGGAGACACGTTTACGTCGATCTCGCGGAAGTTTTATCAGACGCCAGGTCGTTGGAAGGATATACTTGATGCAAATCAAAATCAGGTTTCCAACCCCGACGAACTCAAATCGGGCCAGACAATTATCCTCCCTTGATTCCGCATGAAAAAGTCTTTCGGCTTTTCTATCTCATTGATCCTGGCGTGGATAGCGACGTCCGGTCCGGTTGCCTCTGGAGAAATGGGTCCTGAAGAATACGCTGCCCGCGCCATTCAGCTGGCAAAAGAGGGCAACCAGACTGAGGCTCTCGCTGACTTTGACAAAGCGATACGACTCGCTCCGGAGAAGCCGATTCACTATCGCAATCGCGCGGCCTTTTACGCTCTTACCAAGCATTGGGACAAGGCTATCGCTGATTACTCAAAGGCTCTGAAGCTGGAGAACAACGATCTCGGAACGCGATTCAATCGAGGTTACGCCTATCTGCAGAATGGCCAACTGGACGAGGCCCTGGCAGATTTCAGCGCGGTCCTGAAAGCTCAACCCGACCATGAGCATGCGCTGCGCTATCGAGCTTACATCTACGCCGAAAAAAAACAATTCGCGCAAGCTGCCGAAGATTTGACACAACTGATCAAAAGAAATCCCAATGACGGTCCGAGTTACAAAGCGCGGGCTGATGCGCATCTTGTCCTGCAAAAATGGAATGACGCGATTGCAGACTACGACAAAGCACTCCAGTTGATACCCAACGATCTGGGCGCTCTTTCCGGGCGAGCCCTGGCCTATCTGCATACCGGTGAGAAAGACAAAGAGTTAGCGGACCTCGATGCGGTGCTCGCGGCCAAACCTGCCGATTTTGACGCTTTGAAGATGCGCGCCCAAGTCCACACCGAAAAGGAAGAAAACGAGTCCGCGATTGCAGACTACTCCAAGGCGATCGAACTGAAATCGGACGATGCCTCTCTCTATAGCGGACGCGGTTTCGCAGAGTTGAAAAAGGGAGATAAGACGGCTGCCCTGGAAGACTTTTCCAAGGGCATCGAGTTGAAGCCGAACCAGACAGCGTATTACACCGCAAGGTCGTACATCTATATGAGCCAGGGCGATTTCGCTAGAGCGATTGATGATTTCACGCGATTGCTTGCGCTCAATCCGGATGACAAAGACCTACGTCTGAAACGGGCCAGCCTTTATCTCAAGGTGAACGAAACCAATGAGGCATTGGCAGACTACGAAAAAGTTCTGGCAAACGATGCGCGGAACGTGATTGCGTTGGCCGGAAGAGGTGAGGCACTCGCGAAACAAGGG
>DATMQC010000035.1:0-8700 GCA_035567275.1 Chthoniobacterales bacterium
TGATCGTTGCATCGATCACCGCAGCAACGGGAAATTTTTACGCCGGTCTTTGGTATCCAATCGGCGTGGCCTTAATGACTTTTGTTGTAGGGAGCCTGTTTATACGCGACAACATAAGGCGGGATCTTCGTCACGACGCGGGACCGCCTCGATAGAGAGTTCCAGGACCGGAATCTGTTGGCCTCTTGGCAAGGGGAGCCAGCCATTTTATCGAACCTTGGTTCGCGGACATCATGGTTGCACTTTCCTCGAGGAGAATGTCGGTCAGCGGGTTGGCATCGGCAGCGACGTTTCGTTCTTCAAGGCGAGCGAGCACTCTCCCAGGCGAGCACACACGAGGGTTGGCGAAAGGTATTTTCTGCGCACTCCAATACCAACGCCCCTTGCGGACGGTCATCCTTGTATTGGTGATTTTGACAATGGCGTAGCGTCTATTCGGAGCGATCACGACATCCGGAGCATTTTCATTGGCCAGATGAATCATCGAGATCCGAAATTCGTTTGTGCTGAGGAGGTTCTGCTCGAAACAGAGATAATGGTCCCATTTTCCATCGCCCAGATAACGATCGCCGGTTCGAATACGAAAGCCAGACTCCTCATGCCAGCTCTTCCAAGTGATGGTGCGGTCCGGTCCCTTGAATGTCTCCAGGGAATGGTAAGTCGTCGCTTGCATGAGGGAACGATGCGCGGCGTTAGCTTCCAAAGCTAGAATCAGCAGAACAAAGATAGTGAGAAACTTCATGGAAGCGGCTTGTATTCCAGCAGTAATCGATGGCTGTCGGCAAGCTTTGTTTCCGAATCCCGATGGGCCAAGTTAGAATGACGCGCATTTTCCGTAAAATCGCCAACTAGGCCGCAAACGTGATGCGTAAGCGCGTCAGATTCCTCGGCACTCGTCGGGCGACTGACGGCGAGCTCAGAAAAACTTGATGTAGCGCATTGCCTCAAGCTCATTTATCAGTTTCAAAGTCTATGAAGTTCTTCGCCTATTCAAAATGGGATGTCCTGCCGGCATTGTGCGGTTTTTTGCACCTTGCCTATGTGCTGGCCTTTTTCGCGGTTTTTCCCATTGCTCCGTGGTGGGTAATCGTCTTTATGGGAATTGTCTATTCGGTCAGCATTTCCTGGAACATCAATGGGATTTCCCACAATTTCCTGCACAACCCCTATTTCGCGTGGCGACCCCTCAATCGCGTTTTCGGTCTAGTGGAATCGCTTTGCATTGGTTTTTCCCAGACCTTTTACAAATATGTTCATCACCGTCACCATATGGGGAATAGCGATAGGAAGGATGAAAACGGAGACACGGTCGACTGGCTGTCGATCTATCGCCATGGCCATGGTGGCGAGGCGGAGACTGTTTGGGGCTATGTTTTCCTCAGCTATTTGCGTGATGACCCGAAAGCGATCTACGCCGAGGTAAAAAGAAAGAGCCCGAAAGATGCTTTTTGGGGTATCGCCGAAATCGCGTCTTTCATCAGCTTCTTCGTTCTCCTAGGCATCCTCAACTGGAGGTTCATTGTCGTTTTTTTGCCGTTCTACTATTTCGGCCATTGTCTTTCGTATCTGAACGGTTACTACCTTCACTTCGGGGGAAATCCTGACAAGCCGATCGCCTGGGGGGTGAGTTCCTATGAGAAGATTTATAATTTTCTCTGGTTCAACAATGGATACCACGCCGAGCATCACTTCCGTCCCAAGTTGCATTGGATGAAAATGGATCAGCTGCATCGGCAAATCGCTGAAGAACAAAAACGTGGAGGAACTCGAGTCATAAAGCCGCCGCATGCTCTTGCTTTTCTCGATCCAGATTTACCCGCAAAAAGCAGACCTCTCGTGCCGGAGACAAGTTCGACCGCCTCTTAGCTTTTGTTCAGGCCTGAGCGTGGAGGGCACCGGTTTCTCAGCGCCGCGGTAATGCGTTGATGACTCCGTTTAGGAATGTGCACGTCGCTGGCGGAGGCTGCGAGAGACCGCGGCCCTGCAGGTCCGCATCCTCAAAAGAGAGCATGAATCCATTACGCACATCTGCACCGAACACTCGAATGGAGCCTGCTGAAAATATTACGGCAACTTCGCCTCGCGCACTCTTCAGTTTCCAGACACCCCGCGGATGGGCGGCTGTGGCAGACGGTATTCCTCCGGAAGACTATGAGACATGGGTCAGGTGCTTCGAAGACAAAGCTCTGGATCATCGCTACCACGAGATCGTCCGCGAATCACTGAAGAACCAATTTCGCCACTACTACTTGCTGCTCAAGGACGGCGACGGACGGACCCGTGCGATACAGCCTTTCCTGGTCGTAAGTCAAGACTTGATGACCGGAACGCCGGCCGTCGTTCGAAAACCCGTCGAGTGGGTGCGCAAATATATCCCCGGATTTCTAAAACTGCGCATGCTCATGGTCGGGTGCTCCGCCGGAGAAGGAGACCTTGCGCGAGACACAGAAAGCAAAGGCGTGAAATGGACGGTCGAAGCTCTGCGGCATAGCCTTAGACCGACCGCGCGCAAACTGAGAACGATGCTCATCGTCTTCAAAGACTTCCCGAAAGTTTATCGGATCGAACTCGACGCATTGAGAAGCTCCGGGTTTACCCGGGTGCCGAGCATGCCTGCGACGCGGCTGGATTTGGATTTTGAAGATTTCGAGGGGTATCTGGCAAAGCGGGTGAGCCACTCGATGCGGAAAAATCTTCGCCGGAAATTCAAAAAAACAGAAACCGGATTACAAATTGAATGGGAGGTAGTTACGGATATTTCTCCGTTTGTTGACGAAATTTATCCGCTTTATTTGCAGACCCTGGCCAGATCGCAATTCAGATTCGAAGAACTCCCAAAGCTCTACTTTTGCGAACTCGGCCGTCGAATGCCTGATCGTGCAAGGTTTTTTATCTGGCGCCAGAATGGACGGATCATCGCCTTCGCCTCCGTCCTGATCGGCGACGGGGTCTTGCGAGACAACTATATCGGCTTGGATTACTCGGTTGCTCTGGATTACCACCTCTATTTTGTCACTTGGCGAGACACGATTATCTGGGCCCTGAAAAACGGCATTCATAGCTATCACAGCGCACCTTTAAACTATGATCCGAAGTACCATTTTCGCATGGAACTCGAACCGCTGGATCTTTATACACTCGCGGCCCATAGGTGGCTGAACCCGATTTTTCGTCTCGTCCTTCCGCTTCTGGAGCCGACTCGATATGATTCGACAATTCAGAAGTTCGCGAATGCCGGTGAGCTATGGTAGCACACGGATGTTTGGAATCTGCTGATGCAGCGTGGCTTGCCCTTGACGACGCTTGGGATTTTCAATTGCTGCCTGAGATGCGCTCGTTGGAGCGAATAGACGCAGCAGGAATCGGGCGATCGCTTCGATTCATCACATCGCGACGCGCAATCGAACAGTTTCATGAACAATTTGGCAGGCGATTTCGGCGGTTCATCCTCTCGGGATCCGGAGATTTTCATCATCTCACTGCCATTTTTGTGCGGCGCTTTCGAGAGCCATTTGTAATTATTTCCTTCGACAATCATCCGGACTGGGATATCCGCCCGCCGCACTGGTCTTGTGGAGCGTGGGTAAACCGCGCATTGGAGAACCCGGCAGTCAGCGGGATAGCGGTCTGGGGCTGCGGAAGTTTTGAATGCCGCTTTCCGTGGAGGTTGCTTGGGAATGGCGCTGCGTGCCGCGAAAACAAGCTCTGGGTTTCTCCGTGGAGATCCATCGGGGTTGAATACCCGGATTGGCTGCATCCGATTACCGGAACGAATTGGCGTGCCGCTTTCTTGAGATATATGGAATCGCTTCGCACCCGGTCAGTCTATGTCACGATTGATTTGGATTGTTTGCGCGAAAGCGATGCTGTGACCAATTGGGAAAATGGCAGATTCTCCATTGATGACGTCGTTTGGGCACTGGACGCGGTACGATCGAAGGCTGTGGTCGTCGGGGGTGATCTTTGTGGGGCATTTTCGACGCTGCGTTACGGCTCATGGTTCCAAACGTTGGCCGGCCGATTTGATCATCCCCGTCAGCGGGCAGTTCAGGATGGGCATCGACACCTTACCAACAGCCGCGCGCTGCACGCGATCTGGCCAAGACTCGTTGGAAATTGATGGCTTGTGTGTGCGACCGGCGTATGCTGGGAGCGAGGCCACGCCTGAGACCGGCGAGATGCAAGGATCTCACGGGCGTTTGGGGGATGAGACCCTTACCGAGAAGCGTGAAAAAAATGTTGAAAATCATTTTCCTTGAGTCTCGGAATAAGAATCCCGTTTCTGCATCCTAATAATGCCAACGCGCGCACAATTAGGAGATCGGTTGTTTGTTGTCTTCCCAGAGAAACAACAGTGCCGTCGCGAAGGCGGACCAAGACCAAATAGACAAAGAAAGAGTCAAAAATGATCAAGCCATCCAAAGCAGTTATTGCCGGCGCAGCGGTTGCCGGTCTTCTAACCGGCTCATTTGCCGTGCGCTCGTATGCGGCAACTGCGACCGCGAACAGCAAAGCCGGTGTAGCGCTCCAGCAAATGGATGACGCAAAGGGCAAGCATGGGTGCAAAGGGCAGAACGAGTGCAAAGGGCAGGGCGGCTGTAAAACGAGCGACAACGGTTGCAAGGCCAAGAACTCGTGCAAGGGCAAGGGCGGTTGCGCCACCGACGGTAGCAAGCCCGGAGCTTAGCCGGTTGTATATTCTCCGGCCGCCCGGTTCGCCGGGCGGTGGAGAAATCAGAAAGAGTGAGACTGACTCAGAAGCAGCCGATTCTTTCCCGCTTCGACCTTCTGATTCTGTTTGGAGGTTTGTCTTATATTCGGACCGTGCCGCGATGGCCGGCTAACCTATTGGAGCAATTATGCCTGCGAACCCTTTCAATGGATATACTGACTACGGCATAGGCATTGGGCTTCGAGTCCCGCACTACCGGCATATCCTGGCGAAGAAGCCGGTGGTCGATTGGTTTGAAATCATTTCAGAAAACTTTATGGTTGACGGAGGTCGGCCGCTTGAAGTCCTGGACGCCATCCTTGAGCAATATCGCGTTGTGCAGCATGGTGTCGCTATTTATTTCGGCTCGGCTGACAAATTCAATCGCGAACATCTAAGACGGCTCAAACGGCTGGTCAAGTATACCAAGACGCCGTGGCTGTCAGATCATCTCTGCTGGGGAAGCGTTGACGGGCGTTACACACATGATCTGCTGCCGATGCCTTACACCTTTGCGGTGGCACGCCATACAGCGGAGAAGATCCGTGCTGCTCGTGACTTTCTGGAGGTTCCTATCTGCGTAGAGAATGTCAGTAGCTACGCAGAATATCATGCCTCCGAAATGACCGAATGGGAATTTCTAACCGAGGTTTCCGAGTTGGCGGATTGCGGCATACTACTCGACGTCAACAACATCTACGTTTCGTCGCAAAACCACAACTTTAACCCCTACGATTATCTGAACAATATTCCACATCATCGAGTCGGGCAGATGCATATCGCCGGGCATTCAAAGTTTGAGAAATACATCCTCGATACCCATGATCACCCTGTACTTGATCCGGTATGGAAAATGTATGCTCATGCAATTAAGTTAATTGGGCCGACTGCTACGCTGCTGGAATGGGACGATAGAATCCCTTCGTTTGATGAGGTGCATAATGAAGCGCTCAAAGCCAACAAATTCCGTGACGCACAACTCGCGGCGAGCACCGCATGAAATAAATTCAGTTCGGCAATTGCGGGAATTGCAACGCGTCATGAGCAATGCGCTATTTCGGCCCCTGACGCCTCGATGGGGAATGCAAAAGCGCTGGACAGACGGTTCAGCAATGGCCGATGTCGCTTCGGAGTTTATCAAACCGAACGATCGATTGAGTTCGTTTGAGCGGCTTGAGATTTACAATCGGCAATACTGGTTTCGCGTTCTTGACTGCCTCTATGACGATTATCCCGGGCTTCGCGCCGTTGTCGGCGAACGCAAGTTCTTGAAGCTGGCGCGGGCTTATTTGGCGCGTTATCCGTCGGATTCCTATACGCTTCGTGACCTCGGCAGCCGCCTTGAACAATTCTTACAAGATGAGCCGAACTGGAGCGCTCCACGTCAGGAATTGGCACTGGACATGGTGCGCTTTGAGTGGGCCCAGGTTGTAGCATTCGATGGCCCAGCCGAGGAACCCATTACGCCCGACGAAATCCTTGATACGCCCCCAGACAAATTAAAGCTCCGATTGCAACCTTACCTTAGTCTGTTGGAGTTAGATTTTGAGGTTGACGACTTTTTGATTGCGATCAAAAAACGGGATTCGGACGCCTTGCGGGGCGAGGCAAGTAACGCGATGAATGCCGCGCCCAAAGCGCATCGGCGCCGCAGGCGGGTTCGCTTCCCGAAACGTTCGAAAATCCACCTCGCGGTTCATCGACACGACAACATGCTTTACTACATGCGCCTCGACGCCGACGCATTTGCGGTTCTGCGACTGCTAGGGCGCGGGTTGACCGTTGAAGCAGCATGCGTCGAGGTTGTTTCACAAAGCGCCCGGACAGAAATCGACTGGCCGAAGCAAATCAAGGAATGGTTTGACACCTGGTCCACCCTCGGCTGGTTTTGTCGAGCCTAATCATGGCCTATAATATTATCCAGCGCGCGTACGCTTTATTCGTTACTTTGGCGAACTATCTGCAATCGCCGCTTTTGCTGGCGATTCGTATTTATTTCTTCTGGCAACTCTATCTTACCGGCAAGGGCAAACTGGAACATATCGACAAAGTCACTCAATTCTTCACAAGTCTTGGTATTCCGTTTCCCGGTTTGAATGCTCGTTTTATCGGATCCCTTGAATGTTTTGGAGGCCTTCTGTTAATAGCGGGCCTTTTTTCGCGTCCGATCGCGCTCATGATCTTTATCTCGATGACGGTTGCCTATCTGGCTGCCGACATGGAGGCATTTAGCAGCATGATAAGCGATCCGGATAAATTTGTTAAAGCAGATCCCTTCGTGTATTGGCTGTCTGCTTTGATCATCCTCGCATTCGGTGCCGGTTTGTTCTCGCTGGACGCACTCGGGAAATATGTGCTCCAAAAACGGGGCAGGGCCTCTGGAGAAGCGTCTCGGGAATTGAGATGAATCGGTCCAGTGCGTTATGCGCCGTTTGCTTTTAACTTTGGTAGCAATCGCCCTGTGCAGCCGGGCAACTGCTGTCGCCGGCGAAGAACCGGCAATCGAATGGAGACCGTGGTCTGATTCCGTCTTCGCTTCAGACGGTGGTTTTCGGCATGATGAGGAGGATGTCGCCGGGCCGTATCTGGGGGATACGCTTTCGATGGGCCGCGCTTTTCTAACGTTGTACGCATATCCGGCCCTGGAAAGATCAGCTGCGTTCCGCTGCACCGAGACCAGCTGCTCGCCTCCGGTCTATTTGCCCGAGCAGCTGACTCTAAAATAGTTTTCGAAAAGGCCGAACATGCACTCTTCGGCAGGGCTCCTCGCTTTTGGTCTCTGCTCTGAAGCTGCGCCGGGATTTATTTCTTGAATCCCGGCGCATTCCGACTAGCTTCTTCGGCCACTGCTAATTCCTGAGTAGCTCAGTGGTAGAGCGGTCGGCTGTTAACCGATTGGTCGTAGGTTCGAATCCTACCTCAGGAGCCACATCAAGGAACTTAAAATCGGTTCAGGCGGTGCGTGACCTGGCAGGGGCAGATTTCCATAGGCGCTAACTTGAGCTCACAAACGCGCTACGATGTAGGCGAACCGCCTCGGTTTGCACGGTTTTGAAGCGGGCAAAGCGGGACGCTTCGCCTACTTGCGCGCTAAAGTTAGCGCTTATGGGGCAGATTTCCGAGCTGGCGACGGTGAAAACGGCCGCCTCGGAGGGGCGATTCTGCGCGGGCTCGGCGACTCGCCCGAGGGGGAATTGGATCATTTTAGGGAGGGACGGCCTCTGTGCCGTCCCATTCTTCTCCTTGTTATGGGGGCCAAAGATGATTAGCGGGACGGCACGGAGGCCGTCCCTCCCATGAAAAACGACCATCGGTGAAAATGCCCAGGCCTGAGCATCGCATTGGATCGATCCCAAGATTTCTTACACAAGTCACAGAGCGCAAGTGTTTGTAAACGTCGGCTAGCGGGACTCTTTCCGGCGTTTCAGCTCTCTCTCAAACGCATCAACGGCGCGAAAAGCCATTTCCGCCGCAGCGTTGACGTCCGTGATGATCGGCTGCAGCTGCAGGAAATATTCCCAAGCACGCTTTTCGTAAGTTTCAGAGCTCGTTTCGTCACCCATGACGCAATAATACCGCTACCAAGTTCGCTGATAGAAAAAAAGCTGATTGAAATCCCATCCTCGCTCCGATCTGCCCGTTATCCGATCGTACACGTGCTCGGGCTTGGTACACTAGACTAGAGCATCCCGGGGGGGAGGCCCAGTCCGGAGGTCAGGCGACCCATCTCTGTTTGCGCCATGCCCTTACCCTTCTCAATGGCCTGCTTAACTCCACTCAAAATGAGGTCCTCGAGCATCTCGACATCTTCGGGATCGACAACCTCTTTTGCTATTTTTATTCCAACGATATCCCCAAGACCATTCGCTGTGACCGTGACTTTTTCACCTCCGACGCTCACTTCAATCGTTTTTTCTGCAAGGGATGCGGTCAGTTGCTCCTGCATCTTCGCAGCCTGCTTCATCATCTTCTGAATATTCATCGTCTAG